>NZ_KV837115.1:0-355 GCF_001838465.1 Staphylococcus sp. HMSC061G12 | reverse complement strand
ATCGAACACTTTTTGATTAATTAAGTAGTCGCTACCTTTACCAGAATGCTTCTCCATTTCATATAATTCTTTGTTGTAATTCTGTTTTATTTTTTGAACATGTACTTACGTAATTTCATCAATTCCTGTCACATCTCGCCATAAATTCAACCATTCTTTTCGGTTAATATGATACCGTTTATCTGTTTCGAAGTTGATTTTGGTAACAGATAAGGACGAAATGAAATCGATTCCATAAAAACAAAGAATACTTTAGATTAATAATATATATTTCAAGCGAAAGCAAATATGGATTAAAATAGAAAGTGTGTTAGTTGGAAAGGTTTTATTATTAGAACAGTTAATCTATTAGTGA
>NZ_KV837114.1:0-3547 GCF_001838465.1 Staphylococcus sp. HMSC061G12 | reverse complement strand
TTATATATCAACCGAATTTGACAAAGAGCCATTAAAATTTAGACAACATATGTGAGTTGACCTTCATTTTTATAAACATCATCAATTGTTGCGCCACCTAAGCAAACGTCGCCATCATATAATACAACGGCTTGTCCAGGTGTGATTGCACGTACTGGTTCATCAAAATCAACACGGATTTGATCATCACCGATTTGTGTCACTGTCACCCCTGTATCTTTTTGACGATATCTGAATTTTGCGGTACAACGATAACCTTGTGATAAGTCGATATCATTCACAAGTGAAACGTCAGAAGCGATCAAATAATCACTGTACAATGCATCATGATGGAAACCTTGTTCTACATATAACACATTATCTTCAAGGTTTTTACCTACAACAAACCATGGATCGCCATCGCCACCGATACCTAAACCATGACGTTGACCGATTGTGTAATACATTAAACCGCCGTGTGTTCCCATTTTTTTACCGTTTAATGTGCGCATATCACCAGATTGTGCTGGTAAATAATTAGATAAGAAATCTTTGAAGTTTCGTTCGCCGATAAAGCAGATTCCTGTCGAATCTTTTTTCTTCGCAGTTGCTAAATCTTGTGCTAACGCGATTTCTCTGACTTCTGATTTCTCCATGCCGCCAAGTGGAAACATTACTTTAGATAGTTGTTCATGCGTCAGTTGATTTAAGAAATATGTTTGGTCTTTATTATTATCCACACCACGCAGCATTTCTACTGTGCCATCTTCATTGCGTCTTACTTGTGCATAATGGCCTGTCGCCACATAATCTGCACCGAGTTTCATAGCATGGTTTAAAAATGCTTTGAACTTAATTTCTTTATTACACATCACATCAGGATTTGGTGTGCGTCCTTTTTTATATTCATCTAGGAAGTAAGTAAAGACTTTATCCCAATATTCTTTTTCGAAGTTTACCGCATAATACGGTATACCGATTTGGTTACAAACAGCAATCACATCATTGTAGTCTTCTGTCGCGGTACAAACGCCATTTTCATCAGTGTCATCCCAGTTTTTCATGAAAATACCGATGACGTCATAGCCTTGTTCTTTTAAAAGATAGGCAGTCACTGAGCTGTCTACGCCGCCAGACATTCCTACTACAACACGAGTATCTTGGTTGCTCACGCTTATTCCTCCTTAAATTTCAAATAAATTTTCTGTATTTCTGCTACGATATATTTAATGTCACGTTCAGTTGTTAATTCGTTAAAACTGAAGCGGATTGATTGTTTTGTTCTAGGGTCGTCATCACCATACATGGCTGCTAAGACATGTGATGGTGTAGTTGAACCTGCAGTACATGCAGAGCCTGATGAGACTGCAATATTCGCTAAATCAAGCAAAGTTAACATCGTTTCCACATCGATGAATGGGAAGTACAAGTTTAAGATATGTCCTGTTGTATCGGTCATTGAACCGTTCACTTCAAATGGAATACTGCGTTCTTGTAAGTTGACTAAAAATGTTTCTTTAAGATTCATTAAATGAATGTTGTTTTCATCACGATGTTCTGTAGCTAATTTTAATGCTTCAGCCATTCCCGCAATTTGCGGTACATTTTCTGTTCCTGCACGACGTTTTGTTTCTTGTTCACCGCCAAGTTGTGAAAATTGAATAGGTGTCTTCGGTTTAACTAACAATGCACCGACACCTTTAGGGCCACCGAATTTATGTGCTGTTATACTCATTGTATCGAATTTAAAATCATCAAATTCAATCGGCAGATGTTCAACTGCTTGTACAGCATCCACATGTAAATAAGCATCATGTGCTTTAACGATGTCTTCTATATCATACATCGGCTGTACGGTACCTACTTCATTGTTCACAAACATGATAGAAACAAGAATAGTTTCATCACTCATAGCTGCCTTTAATTGTTCTAAATCGATGATACCTTCACGATCTACATCTAAATACGTAACGTGAAAGCCTTCACGCTCTAGTTGTTCAAATACATGCAAGACAGAATGATGTTCAATTTTTGATGTAATTAAATGCTTTCCTTTATGTTGATTAGCATATGCTAACCCTTTAATCGCAGTATTATTAGATTCAGTTGCCCCACTAGTGAAAATCACTTCATTAGGCGTTGCGCTTAATAATGACGCAATTTCTCTACGTGATGCATCTAAATATTGTCTGGCATCTCTACCTACACGATGAATGGATGAAGGATTGCCATAATGCTTCGCATACAATTCCATCATCTTATCAATTACTTCTTCTTTTACTGGAGTTGTTGCTGCATAATCTGCATATACTTCCATTTGTCAGACACTTCCTCACAATTTTATCAATGTTCCAATTCTAGCACCAACACTACAATTTTTCTAGTACTCTGTTCCACAAATATTATAACATGCAAAGCACATGCTTTAAGCAATAAAATTCTTTCTAATATTTGTTCTTGTTATAATTAATATATCATTCAAAACGAGGAGGTCTTTATGTGAGTGAAATTAAAGTTTCTGCACTCAATTTAGTACCTGTTAAATCAGGTGAAGATGAGAAGCAAGCCATCGATAATATGGTGGACTTAGCTCAACATCTAGATGAATTAGGATATGAACGATATTGGATTGCAGAACATCATAACGCTCCGAATTTAGTGAGTTCTGCGACAGCGTTATTGATTCAACACACATTAGAGCATACGAAAAACATCCGTGTCGGTTCAGGCGGTATTATGTTGCCAAACCATGCACCATTAGTCGTAGCTGAACAATTCGGCACATTAGAAACAATGTTTAAAAACCGAGTCGATTTAGGCTTAGGTCGTGCACCGGGTACAGATATGATGACAGCGAGCGCATTACGCAGAGATCAACATAATGGTGTTTATGCGTTCCCTGAAGAAGTTGCACAACTACAAAAATACTTCGGACCAGAAAACCAACAAGGTTACGTACGTGCATATCCTGCTGTTGATAAAAACGTTCCGTTATATATTTTAGGTTCTTCTACAGACTCTGCACATCTCGCTGCAAGAATGGGCTTACCTTATGTATTTGCTGGTCACTTTGCACCGCAACAAATGAGAGAAGCTATGTCCATTTATAAAGAATTATTCGAACCATCTGAAGTATTAGACAAACCATATATGATTGTATGCTTGAATGCGATTGTTGCTGAAACAGATGAAGAAGCTGAAAAATTAGCAACAACATTAGCACAAGTTACAGTGAGCATTACACGCGGCAGAATGGAACCGCTGCAACCACCAATTGATAATTTAGCAGATGTGCTTACTCCTGCAGAATTACAAATGGCAAAAGGTCGCTTAGGTGTTTCATTAGTAGGTTCAGAAGAAACTGTTAAACAACAAATCGAAAAATTCATGGATATCTACGGCGAGTTTGATGAATTGATGGCAATCAGTTATATCTATGATCAAGAAAAACAAAAAGAATCATTCGAACGCTTGCAACGTGTTATGAAACAAGTTCGTAAATAAATATATATATACGTTGATTAGTATTTTGGTTAAAATCGAGTAGGAGAGTAATCATTAATTGACC
>NZ_KV837113.1:0-426 GCF_001838465.1 Staphylococcus sp. HMSC061G12 | reverse complement strand
ATAGTTTTATAAAAGACATAGTTTCTTTCTTAACTTGAACATAGGCTAATGCTTGCTGTGACTGGCTTTTATTGCGTTTTTCATCTGCTTTTCGACGTGCAATTTTCGACGTGCAATTAATAATAGATTGCTGCAATTCAAGTGGGTTGATTGCATAGGCATTAGCCCCTTTACCCCCATTTTTACGCATAATATTAATAACTGTGATGAATCCTTGTTCTTTTAAGAACTTAATGTGATTTTTAATTGTACGAATTGATTTACCTAAACGTTCAGCAATTGTTTTGATTTTAATATGTGAAACACCAATCACTTTGCAGCTGTATTGTTTTAATACGTTAAGCGTCTCATAATGAGATTTGCTGATCTGCGCATTGTATTGTCTTACTGTATTATCCATTGCTTGAATTGAATCGAATGTTGCGT
>NZ_KV837112.1:0-287 GCF_001838465.1 Staphylococcus sp. HMSC061G12 | reverse complement strand
TATACTATAAATTCAACTTTGCAACAGAACCATCTAAAGAATAATGGACAAACGCTTATATGACGCCGTTTGTCCATTTGTATTTGGTTTACATAATCATTTATTATGTAAATAATTTATATTAGATGAGTAGTAGCCAATGACTACAGTGATTATTTCTTTATTAAATTGCTTATATCTATTTTTCGTTAAAATCATACTATAAAATTAACTTTGCAACATAACCGATAAATTTATGAAAGACTTAATCATCCAAATATTAGCAATGGTTTCAGAACAAGAACGAA
>NZ_KV837111.1:0-1076 GCF_001838465.1 Staphylococcus sp. HMSC061G12 | reverse complement strand
TTTTAATATATATTAAAACAATCCCTAATCAAAATATACAATATATCTAGTGTTTATACAATGAAAAGTAGCCATCTTATATTAAGAAAATACTAATTTGTCATTTAACTATCTAACGTTGGGTTCAAGATATGCTCTAATTTGATGGAAAGTATAAAAAGACTATTAGAACTACATTTATTAAATCAAGAAAAAGTTTAACCATGAAAGATAATACATATTTATCTTCCAGTAAGTTTGAGTAGTTAGGAATAATTTAATATATTTAAAAACCAAACCCACTCAAATTAAGATTTATCTTGTTATGAGAGGATTTGTTTTTTGGGTAATTGTCAACTGAATGAAGTTGTTAACTAAATACTAAATCATAGTAACAAATGCTTCAAAGGGTTTTATATTATCTGTATTAATTTCAGTATCATAGTTATGCAATTTTAAATCGCCCTTGTTTAATTCAAGGTCAGTTTTTAGACTTACAGTTTGATTTGTTAGATTACTGACAATGACTGCAGTTTTATTATTTAATGTGCGAGTATATGCAAAAATACTGGAATTTTCTGAATCAATTAAGTTGAATTCTCCATACGTAAAGGTGTCATCTGACTTTTTAAGTTGAATTAAATCTTTGTAAAATTGCAATATAGAATGATCATCCGCTTCTTGTTGTTCGACATTAATTGACACGTAGTTAGGGTTGACTGGGAACCAAGGTTCAACATTAGAGAAGCCAGCGTAAGCTTCATCATTCCATTACATTGGAGTTCGAGAATTATCTCTGTTTTCCATGCGGTGTTTCTCTAATAATGCATCAGTGTTTCCGCCTTCCTCTTTAACCATATGGTATTCATTTTTAACAGATACATCGTTAAATTGCTCTATACTTGTAAACGGAAAGTTCGTCATTCCAATTGCTTGTCCTTCTTCTAACATTTCTACAACTCTATGATAAATAACACGTTTTTGAGGATCTTTAGCATTCGGTGCATAGAGTAAAGGACGTCCTTTATATACCCCTTTTTCTTTCGAAACTTTAATACCTTGTGCTTGTCTACGTTTACTTTCATTTCGTTCTTGTT
>NZ_KV837110.1:0-961 GCF_001838465.1 Staphylococcus sp. HMSC061G12 | reverse complement strand
CAATTGATATAAAAGATATACAACACGCACGTAGTCAGAGAAGAAAACACTTAAAACAAAATATTGCTAGTCCAAGCACCACTGATTTAATTAAGGAAGAAAAAAATTATGGTTATTCACCTCAAGAAACGACTAAAAACGTCAAAAAATTAAAGAGGTATCGTAATGACTAAACATCAGAATTTCATTGAAACGAAAGAGTATAAACGATTTGCTGAATTTTGCGATGCTTGTATCAAATATCAATATATTGGGATCTGCTATGGTCAACCTGGTGTCGGAAAAACTTTATCTTCTAGGTATTACACAAATTGGAATACTATTGAAAAGCAAGTTAATCATAGAGGGTGGGAAGATCTAGCTAGTAAAACGACTGATGATATATTATCGGTGAATAAGATATTTTATACTGCACCGGCTGAAAAACAAACAAGATTAAGTAATGATCTATATAGTATTAGTGCAAGTATTGATTTGGGTCAAAAATTACACATCGTAAATAAGTATGGTCATGATCATAGTAAACATTATAGTGATATGTTTAAATATATTGATTTAATTATAGTAGATGAGATTGATCGCCTTAAAGTGCAACATTTAGAGCAATTAAGAGCTATTTATGATGAACATAATTTAGCAATGATATTTATTGGTATGCCAGGTATAGAGAAAAAACTATCTCGTTATCCTCAACTATATTCGCGTATAGGTTTTGCACATGAATTTGATAATCTAAGTAAAGACGAGACGCATCATATATTAGAATATAAGTGGCAAGATTTAGGATTTGATTTAAAACTCGAAGACTTTACTGATTATGAGGCAATAACGACGATTATTAAAATTACAAAAGGGAATTTTAGGCTGATTCATCGTTTATTTGCGCAGATAGATAGAATTATGGATATAAATGGCTTAGATAAAATCAGTACAGAAGTTGTAGAAACAGCTAGAGATAGTT
>NZ_KV837109.1:0-1626 GCF_001838465.1 Staphylococcus sp. HMSC061G12 | reverse complement strand
TACCTAATGGTCAAACACCAGGTGAATTCGATGTTCCAGTGACAGTCACATATCCAGACGGTACGAAAGATCATGTGGTAGTGAAAGTCACAGTGACTCCGCAACCACAAAATGAAAAATATGAACCGACTGCGGGAGAAATCACAAAACCATATGGCACACCAACTACTCCAGAAGAAGTGAAAGGCAAAGTAAGCGTTCCAGATTTCCCTAAAGAAGGAGATCAACCAGTTATTACTGTAGATACAACGAAAGTACCTGACGGTAAAACAAGTGGCGAGTTCGAAGTTCCAGTCACAGTGACTTATCCAGATAAAACAACGGATACAGTGAATGTTAAAGTAACAGTGGGACCAAAAGACTCAGACACTTATGACCCAACAGTCCAACCGATTGAAAAACCATTTGGTCAAGGTACAACAGAACAAGAGGTCAAAGATAAAGTGACAGTACCTAACTTCCCAGCGGATAAAGGTACACCGGTAGTAACAGTTGACGATTCAACAAAAGTACCTAATGGTCAAACACCAGGTGAATTCGATGTGCCAGTAACGGTGACATATCCAGACGGTACAAAAGATCATGTAACAGTCAAAGTTACAGTGACTCCGCAACCGCAAAACGATAAATATGAACCGACTGCGGGAGAAATCACAAAACCATATGGCACAGCAACTACTGAAGATGAAGTCAAAGGTAAAGTAAGTGTTCCAAATTTCCCTAAAGAAGGAGACCAACCAGTTATTACTGTAGATATAACGAAAGTACCTGACGGTAAAACAAGTGGCGAGTTCGAAGTTCCAGTCACAGTGACTTATCCAGATAAAACAATGGATACAGTGAATGTAAAAGTTACGGTCGGTCCAAAAGACTCCGATACTTATGAACCAACGACTCAACCAATCACAAAACCATTTGGTCAAGGTACAACTGAACAAGAAGTCAAAGACAAAGTCACAGTACCAAACTTCCCAGCTGACAAAGGAACACCGATAGTAACAGTTGACGATTCAACAAAAGTACCTAATGGTCAAACACCGGGCACATTCGATGTCCCAGTGACAGTCACTTATCCAGACGGCACAAAAGATTACGTAACGGTTAAAGTTACAGTGAATCCGCAACCACAAAACGATAAATATGAACCGACTGCGGGAGAAATCACAAAACCATATGGCACACCAACTACTCCAGAAGAAGTTAAAGAAAAAGTAAGTGTTCCAGACTTCCCTAAAGATGGTGGCAAAGTTGTTGTTACAATTGATGACCCAACAACAGTACCTAGTGGAAACGCATCAGGAGTCTTTGAAGTACCAGTAACGGTGACATATCCAGACGGTACAAAAGATCATGTAACAGTTAAAATTGTTGTAACACCACAACCAGAAAACGCTAAATATGAACCAGTGTCTAAAGATATTGAAAAACCATATAATCAACCAACAACTGTAAACGAAATCGTAAATCAAGTAACTGTCCCTGATTATCCAACAGAAGGTAACCAACCAAAAGTAACAGTAGATAATCCAGCATTAATCCCTGATGGCAAAGTTCCAGGTGAATATGAAGTGCCAGTAACAGTCACATATCCGGACGGTACAAAAGATCATGTATCTGTGAAAGTAG
>NZ_KV837108.1:0-3625 GCF_001838465.1 Staphylococcus sp. HMSC061G12 | reverse complement strand
GTTAGCTATATTTTTTTACTTTGCAACAGAACCACATTTACGGTATCAGTCAAAAAGAAACAATAAGGTAAATTAAAATGAATAATATATACAATTAACTACTCATAATCATCGATTATGTTAATTACTGTCAGATATTAGTTGAATAAACTTCAGGAGATATACATAACTATATATAATGGAGATATTATTTTTAGTTATATTTAGCATATTTAAATAATGTTAATTTATCTGATAAAATAGCCTCACCATACTTTTCAAACCCTAAAGATTCATAGAAGTGGTAATTTCTACAATTTTTATGAGGAGTATAAACGGTCTATTTATTTTTATTAGTAAATTTTTAGAAAATCATTTTCATAGTTAATTTACCAATTCCATTATTCTGTTCATTTTGAGAAATGAAAATTTTATATAAATGTTGACTATTATGTTTTCTTTAATTTCAAATGCGCCAACTATATTTTCTTCTGAAAAAATCGTAGAGTGTTGATTTGTGGTTATATCGTGTTGTAAGTCTTCCAAAGTTTCACAATATGGACTCGTTAAATACAATAACCCAACCATAATAGAAATTTTTGGTTTTCATCTATTATTCACCTCTAAAATAAAACTCATTCCGTGAAAGGATTAAGTTAGACAGACTATTTTACAATAACAACGGGAATTTCTGAACGTTTTGCTACTTTGTGACTGACGCTACCTAACACCATTTCTTGCAAACTATTTAATCCACGTGTTCCTAAAACAATAGCTTGAAATTCTCCACTATTGGCAACTGAAACAACTGTGTCCGCAGGAACACCATGTGCAATTTTCATTTCATATTTTACATTATGCTCTACAAATAACTCAGTGATATGAGAGAGTTTGTCTTCTCTTTCATTCGTCAAACTGGAACTTTGTTTACCATGTAAAACATCTGTTTTCGATTCCTCAACATCTACAACTGTAAGAATAGTAACAATCGTATTATCATCTATAAAATTTAAAACCTCTTTTGCTGAACGCAAACTATTCTCTGATCCATCTGCTGCTAATAAAATTGATTTATACATAAATAACGCTCCTTTAGTTTAAATGATTTTCATTTAGTTGGCTTAACTCTGAAACAACTTTACGACTATCTGAATTTAATTTTTCTACACGAACAATATTATTTTTTTCTTCGAATTTTCGTACTATCGTGTCAATTGCATCTACTGCAGAATCATCCCATAAGTGTGCATTATTGAAGTTTAATTCTATGGTACTATTTTCAATCTCAAAGTTTATTTGCTCCATCATAGAATCAATAGAAACAAAAAAGATTTGTCCTTTAAAAGATAATCGGTTTATTTTACCGAACTCTTCAGAAATAACTTCTACTTTTGAAATTTTAGTAGCAAAGAATAAAGCACTGAAAACAACGCCTGCAACAACACCTAAAGCTAAATTATGCGTCATTAAAACAATAATCACTGTAATAAGCATAACGACTGCATCCGTTTTTGGTGCTTTCTTAATATATTTAAAGGAATTCCAATCAAATGTACCAACAGAAACCATAACCATAATACCTGCTAAAATTGGCATTGGAACTTGAACTACAAGTCCTCCAAGTACAATAATCATAAATATAAGTACAATACCCGCTGTAAATGTAGACAATCTACTGTTTGCACCTGATTTAACATTGATGACGGATTGACCAATCATGGCACAACCTCCCATGCCACCGAATAATCCGGTAATCATGTTAGCGATACCTTGACCACAGGACTCTCTATTTTTACTACTATAAGTATCTGTAGCATCGTCTACAATTTTAGCTGTAAGTAAGCTCTCAACTAAACCTACAATAGCCATAGATAAAGAGTAAGGGAAAATAATTTGAAGAGTTTCTAAATTAAAGGGAACATTAGGGATTAAAAAGTGAGGGAAAGCTTGTTTGATATTACCTAAATCTCCCACAGTTCTAACGTCAGAACCTGTATACATATAAAGGGCAGTCAATACGATAATAGCTATTAATGGTGCAGGTATAGCTTTAAAAAATCTTGGAATTATATATACGATGAGTAACGTTACAATTACATATATATAAGTTGAAATTGATATCCCAAAAATATGTTCTATTTGAGACATAAAAATCATGATTCCTAGAGCATTCACAAAACCTATCATGACAGAACGAGGTATAAATTTCATTAGACGACCTACTTTAAGAAGTCCTAAAATTAATTGAATTAACCCCATCAGTATAGTAGCAGCTAGAAGATACTCTACACCGTAATCTTTCACAAGTGGCACAATTAATAAGGCAATAGCCCCTGTTGCACCTGATATCATCGCCGCTCTACCACCTACAATAGCAGTGACGACAGCAATAATGAACGAAGTATATAAACCAACCATAGGATCTACACCAGCAATGATGGAGAATGCGATAGCTTCAGGGATTAAAGCTAAGGCAACTACAATACCTGCAAGTATGTTTTTGCCTGGCTGGTTAAGCCATTCATTTTTTAATTTTTCAACCATAACTTACTCTCCTTTTTATTTAATTATATTGTAAAGTATATCAGAAAAGTTTCATATGTATACCCCTTAATGAAACTTTGTGTTAAACTTTAGCTACAGGGTGGTGCAATTAAATGAAATACGGTTATATTAGACCCGTTACAATAAACGACGATTTAAATGAACAAAAAAAGAAAATAGAAACTCATACAAATGAAATTGTTGAAGAAATTCATGCTAATAATAAGAAGAGGAATATATTAGATGTTCTTTTAAATGAAAAATTAGTTCCTGGAGATATGTTATACGTTACGGATTTATGTATTCTTGCAGATTCTACGAAACATTTAGTAGATATATTAGATTATCTTTCTCAGGAGGATATATCTTTATATGTTATTAATTTAAATCGTTACATTTATAAAGACATCAAAGGTGAATTTATAGAGATATTACATGATATCACAGACTTTCAAAGTGATATTGTTAAATTTAGAACTCGTGTAGGATTAGAGAATTATTCAAAAGATGGAAAAACTTTAGGAAGACCAAAGCGAGATGATAAAAATCTTAGAGATGCTATTGAAATGTATATGAGCAAAAAATACACTTTAGATGAGATAAAAGAACAGACAAACATAAGTAGGGCAACTTTGTATCGTCATCTAGATAAATAAGAGGTGATGAACGTTGTTACAAGATATAGTCTATAAAGTATTGTTATCGATTCGAGAAGAAAATAGCGTAGATTTTAAAACGTTGGATGTGAGTGAAAAACCTTTTCTATTAGCACTTGAGAGCGTAGCAGGGGAAGATTTAGCACAAAAAATTTCTAAATTTCAAATAACTATACATAAAAGGCTTTTTGTTTTATAAAATTAATGTTCTGTTCTTTCCCTTTTGATTCTATAAATTGTTTGACGTGTAATACCCACGTCTTTGGCTATCTTACTAATAGATTCTCCTTTATTTAGTAGCTCAATAACACGATGGTAAACAATTCTCTTGTGAGGATTTTTAGCATTAGGTGAATATAGTAAAGGGCGTCCTTTATACACACCTTTTTCTTTCGCAATTTTAATCCCTTGCGCTTGTCTACGTTTACTTTCATTTCGTTCTTGTT
>NZ_KV837107.1:0-1468 GCF_001838465.1 Staphylococcus sp. HMSC061G12 | reverse complement strand
CAAACTTATGCTTTTATTTTTTACAATAAAATTTATTGTGTTTTTTTATAAATGAGTAGGGGTATAAAAAAATAACGTCACAAACATTGATATGAGGAGGTGCAGCACCGTGAGAAGATTGAAGAATTTCATCTTAGGATTAATCATTTTGGTGGTGGTCGGAATGTTAGTGTTTATGCTCGCTAAAATACCGCAGATTCCACAAGTTGAAACTTACCAACAACAATTACTGACATTTGCATGGTTCTTACCAGTACTCTTTACGTTGGCTGGACTGTTAATTGTGTTGGGTATTATTTTGGTGTTCAGCTTATTTGCGCCGACACATCGCAAGCCGGGTCTTTATAAATTTTATAAAGATGGTCATATATATATTTCAAGAAAATCAATCGAGAAAGTCGTGTATGACACAATGGCTAATTACGAGCAGTTGATGCAACCGAATGTTGTTACGAAGTGTTACAGTAAAAAGAAAAAGTCGTACATAGATGTAAAAGCGGACTTCTTTTTACCAGATGATACTCATGCACGAACTTTAACAGAAAATGTCAGAGCAGATATTAAGAAAAACGTAGAATATTTCACAGAAATTCCTGTAAGAAAATTAGAGGTTAATGTGAAAGATCAAAAAAGTCCATCAAGTCCAAGAGTACTATAAAGGAGGGAGCCCCAGATGCCAAACGAAAATAATCAACAACCAAATGATTCAACACAACACGTGGTGAATTTTATTAAAAGTTATATTGGTAGAATTGTCGGATTTTTAGTATTTTTAGTTATCGCAATCTTATTCTTAACACTCGGCTTTTGGAAAACCATCCTGATTATCGTGTTGTGTTTGATTGGAATAGGAATTGGGTATATTAAAGACCGTAAGCAACAATTTCTCAACTTTTTAAATCGATGGAGTTAATTTATAATTTTAAAATTAGTTTAAGGGTATAGACGAAATATAATTTGTTTGAAAAGGAGAATGTACTATGGCAGTAGATAACACAAAAGCAAAACAAGCATATGATCAAGAAACTGGAGTGAATAAAGTGGAACAGCAACAACAAGAAAACCAACAAAACCAACAACCGAAATTCCAAAATAAATTAACATTTGCAGATGAAGTTATTGAAAAAATCTCAGGTATTGCTGCACGTGAAGTTAACGGTATCTTATCATTAAAAGGCAACTTTGTTGATAGTATCAGTAATCAATTCTCTAACACTGAAAATGTGACACAAGGTGTTTCAGTAGAAGTAGGAGAAAAACAAACTGCAGTAGACTTAAAAGTAGTTTTAGAATATGGTGAATCAGCACCAAAAATCTTCAATAAAGTGACAGACTTAATTAAAGAACAAGTAAAATATATGACTGGTCTTCAAGTAGTTGAAGTAAACATGCGTGTTGAAGATGTTATGACTCGTAAAGAGTTTGAACAAAAACAAAAAAATAATCAAGAGCAACAAAAGAACCAAGA
>NZ_KV837106.1:0-374 GCF_001838465.1 Staphylococcus sp. HMSC061G12 | reverse complement strand
TCACTAATAGATTAACTGTTCTAATAATAAAACCATTCAAACTAATACACTTTCTATTTTAATCCAGATTTGCTTTCGCTTAAAATATATATTATTAATCTAAAGTATTCTTTATTTTAATGGAAGCGATTTCTGTTCATCCTTGGTAGATTGATTTTTAGCAACATGGGGTTCAATTTTGGAATTAAATTATATTTTTAGTTCTGTTGCCAAAATCAACTTCGAAACAGATAAATGGTATTATATTAGTCAAAAAGAATAGCTGAATTTATGACAAGATGTAACGAGCAATGATGAAATTACACAAGTACAAGTTCAAAAAATCAAACAGAACAACAATAAAGAATTATACGAAATGGCGAAGTATTCTGGTA
>NZ_KV837105.1:0-858 GCF_001838465.1 Staphylococcus sp. HMSC061G12 | reverse complement strand
ACGGTAAATATGAGTTTACTGGTCTAGAAAACGGCGATTACACAGTCGACTTCGCAACACCGGAAGGTTATGAGCCGACGGCTGTCAACGTAGGCGATGATGCATTAGATTCAGACGGCGCGTCAACAACAGTAACAATCAATAACGCAGATAACTACACAATCGACAGCGGATTCTACAAACCAGTACAAGAAACACCACAAGAGCCAGCAACTTACACAGTTGGTGATAAAGTTTGGGAAGACACAAACAAAGACGGTGTACAAAACTCAAATGAACCAGGTATTCCAAACGTAACAGTTACATTAACGAAACCAGACGGATCAACAGTAACGACAACAACAGACGGAAACGGTAACTATGAGTTTACAAACTTACCGAATGGCGATTACACAATCACATTCGAAACACCTGAAGGTTACGAACCAACAACACCGAATGTCGGTAATCCTGAATTAGATTCAAACGGTACGACAACAACAGTTACTGTTAATAACGGCGACGATAAGACAATCGACAGCGGTTTCTACAAACCAGTACAAGAAACACCACAAGAGCCAGCAACTTACACAGTTGGCGATAAAGTTTGGGAAGACACAAACAAAGACGGAGTACAAAACTCAAATGAACCAGGTATCCCTGGCGTAGAAGTAACGTTGACGAAACCGGACGGATCAACAGTTACAACAACAACAGACAATAACGGTAACTATGAGTTTACAAACTTACCGAACGGTGATTACACAATCACATTCGAAACACCAGAAGGTTATGAACCAACAACACCGAATGTCGGCAATCCTGAATTAGACTCAAACGGAACAACAACAACAGTTACTGTTAATAACGGCGACGATA
>NZ_KV837104.1:0-1333 GCF_001838465.1 Staphylococcus sp. HMSC061G12 | reverse complement strand
AGACATAGGCGCATTATCTCCTTAATTATTGGTGGTAGAATACTTCTAATTATAGAGATAATTACGCTTTTTTGTATCAAAAATAGTACTAGTGATTATCACCAGTACTAAATAATATAGAGCAAAAAAATCGAGGCAGCTCCAATAATTTAATTGTTGAAGCTACCTTAATTCTTAATATTAACCAAAGAAACCAGAAATAACATCAATACCTTGAGCTAATGCTTTAGCAATATTAGTACCCATAGTTACCCAATCTTGGTTTAGACCTGACTGAATTGCTTGACCAATAGCATCTACAACACCTGCCATAAATATTCCCTCCTTACATATTAATCATTCAATTTTAAGTTAAGCTAAAGTAATAATGAGTTTCATGATAAATCAGTCATATTATCAATAACTGTTATTAGTCTCATATTCTTTCACTGTTACTATCTAAATTATATAAGATCCTTTGGAATTATAGTTTGAAATTTCGTATATGCTTGTTTAAAGTTCCTAAACGTTTATTTTAGCTTTATAAGACATTTATATTAGACGAGATTGTATGCTTAAGTGTATAACCATAAATCTCTTAATGCTGTGTAAAAATAAGTTTATTAAACATCTTAAGATAAAACATAGTGAATTAAGAATAACTATACAAACCAAAAACAAAAGTTTATTTGTTCTACAGAAGAATATTCTGTACCTAAAAAAGTAAGAGATTCTGTTAAAAGGAAGCAAAATAATAATCGCTCTTTGTCAAATTCGATTGATGTATAAAAATTGAGTCGAAATATACTTATTAGTTTGTTTAATTCACGGTTCAAGGATTGAATGAGATGAAAACAATCCAGAATAATTTCTTCGTTTGGAAATAACTTCTTGAATAAAAAAATTAAGGACTATATATCCATCGTTACATATTTAACGTTTTCTCGCGCAGTTTTTTCAAATATCATAAAGTAATCAAACAAAGCTTTTGTCTCTGATCAGGAAGAATACCTATAATTCTGTATGTATCACCATCACAATATATAAAGTTCATTTTGCCTACGATATTTTTTACACTTTTAAATTCATCTATCATGATATGTTGAGGTAGTTTATTAAATGGTCTTAGTTTTACACTTCCAGCTATTTTATTAATATAACCTATCACTGATATAGCACTAACATTGTTATCTAACTCAACACTTTTACATGAACTATTTTCTCTGCTTTGATAAAGAAAATGAAGTATTAAGTTATTACAGAAGTTATAATATTGTTTGACAAAAGAATTTTTTAATACAAATGAATGACGACATCCATGACAAAAGAATCTTTGCTTTTTTAATTCTAAATA
>NZ_KV837103.1:0-12039 GCF_001838465.1 Staphylococcus sp. HMSC061G12 | reverse complement strand
TATATCAACCGAATTTGACAAAGAGCCAAAATAATAAGCAAACAAAAAATCATGTATCTCTGCTCTTAACTGAGTGAGATACATGATTTTCTTTTACTCTGAATAAACTTGTATGAAGTTATTTATCAAAGAAACGTTTTATTTCATCATTCAAACCTTTATAGTAATCATAACGTGTAACTGGGAATTTATCTTTCATATCATCATCTGTGCTATTATGCATCACAAACGGATGACCGATATGACTTAAATAAATCTCATCATTACCACTGTCACCGAAACCTAGTACACCTTCTGAATCAAGATCATACATATCTAACAGGTAGCGCACAGCGAATAACTTGCCAGCGTTTTTAGGTGTAAAGTGTACATCATACGCATCTTCAGGGTCACCTGCTTTAGGATTCGTTTTATTATAATGTACCGCATAGTCATAAGCCGCTGCTTTATCTTGTAAATCTTTTAAATTCTGCTCGTCTTTTTCTTCATCGCCTTGTGCATAATAGTAATATTCATACAATGTTTCTTCATCTCTGAATTCTCTTTGGGGATGAAGTTCAACTTGGTGTTCTGACTCGAAGCTGTCGATAATTTCATCAACTTTTTCTTTAGTGAACGTTGTTTCTGAAACAGCTTCTTCATAATCTTTAGAACGTTGATATTCGCCTTTATCATCTAGTTCAAATAATTTGGAACATAAGTCAGAAAAGATAAAGTACGGTTTATATTCCATTTCCGCATGTTCCATTTTCTCCATAATACTTTCAAAGATACTGCCTGATAACACTGCAGTAATCACTTGGTGCTTTTCTTCAGCTTGTTTCAGTGTCGATTCAAGTTCACGTAGTTCAGGAATATCTTCTTTCGTGGTTTGATGCTTATAATACGTTTCGTCAAAATCAAATAAAATTAATTGACGCACCATATCATCCCTCCAACCTTGGTTATAATTCTAACTCTTCGCGGTAAATCACAGGTTCATAATCGTCATCATTGATAGCTTTACTATAATAACCTTCATCTGTTTCTTTTAAACCAAAGGCTTCGGCCTTATCCGCTTCACTTGTGCCAATATAACCTTGACCTTTCGCATCAAAAAACAAATCAAAGAGCGTACCGCCATAACGTGCTTCATGTTTCAAATCATATAATGCATCGACTTCTTGACGTTTGACGTCTTTATAAAACAATGTATGGCTCGAATATTTTGTTGTTTTCGCTTCAAAACCTAAAGACTGCGCTCCGGCATCTTCTGTGACCAAATGCAAAGTCTTGCCAAAGTCATTTAAGACGCGAAACACTTCTCCTTGATATTCTGCATAACGTCCATCTAATACTGTATGTTGTTCTTTCATGATTTTCACCTCATTTAATGTGTGACGATAATTTAGGATTCTGTATCTTCACCCTTTAAAATAGAAACAATTTCTGGCGCTTTCTCTACGACATAATCCGCATGTTTAAATTCATGCGCTTGACCTACGCCTGTCAATACAGCTACAGACAGTCCTAAGCCAGCGTTAACAGCGGTTTGTATATCATTAGGTGTATCGCCTACAATTGCGATTTCTTCCGCTTTAAGCCCCTTCTCTTGTGCAAAGAGCGGCTTTAATACAGCTGGGTCTGGCTTTTCAGCCGCATTAGATTCAGTAGAGATGACTAAATCAAAGAACGCTTCTGTATCTGTAGATTCAATAAATTGATCTGTGCCTTTCTTCGTATCACTCGTAATAATTCCAATATGATATCCATCTGCCTTTAATGTTTCTAACGCTTCCACCATCCCATCAATCCATTTAATTTCAGGAACTCTATGGTCAATGAGATATTGACTCGTCTTGCGTGTCCACTCGCCCACATCTTCTCCAGCTAACGCATTGAAATTCTGAATAATTTCATCTAGCGAACCACAGGCCATCGGTGTACCAGGTTCTATTTGATTCTTTTCTTTATTCACACCTAAAGTCTGGTAAGCATGTGCTTGATCTTCTTCTGAAATAAAACGTTCCACAAACTGATCCACCATTTGAATACCAATCTTCATCCAACTCATATCAAAATCAATGAGTGTGCCATCTTTATCAAATAAGATCCATTTAATTGTCATCAGTTTCACGCTTCTTTCTTTATACTTTTATTTCATTTTATCAATTTATGAATTAAGAAGGAAATTAAAAAAGGCTTACACCCTTTGTATTGGATGTAAGCACAAAATGCATCAACGATTAATCTTTCTCACAGTTTTGACGGTCCTTTGATGGTTCTGGTAACGTCTTGACCAACGTAAACAATACAATCGTTTGGAAGGTCACCATAATCAATAAACCAATTCTGATATAGAAGTTATCTAGCATATAAAGCGAAAATGCGATAACAATATATAAACTCAATAAAATTTTGAACTTCTTCTTTAAAGTAAAGCCTCTATCTCTTTTGAAGCTTTCCACATATTCACCGTAAACCTTTGTACTCACTAACCAACGATTAAATCTTTCAGAACTTCTTGAAAAACAAACAGCTGCTAAAAGTAAAAAAGGTGTAGTTGGCAACAAAGGTACAACGATTCCTATAAAACCAACGATAGCTGAAATTAAACCTATCGTAATTAAAATATATCTCATAAAAGCACCTCTACCGATAATCATTTTCAATTATACAATAGAATACAGACTAGTAAACAATAATATGTTTGCTTATTACTTTTATCTACCTTGAGTTTAGTTAGCACTTTCTGTAGGATAGTTTGTATGTCAAAATCTTAAGGAGAAACCTATATGAGATTACATAAAATGAAGCTTCAAGAAGCCAACTTTCCAAAAGCATTAGATATTTGGGAAAGCTCTGTCATCGCGACACATGACTTTTTAAAAGAAGAAGATAGAATCACTTTAAAACAAGAGATTTCTACTTACTTCCAACAAGTTGAAGCTTATTTGTGGTTTGTTGGACAAGAAGCAATTGGCTTTTCTGGAACACACGATCACAACTTAGAAATGCTTTTTATAGACCCAAAACACTTTAATCAAGGTTACGGTTCAGAAATCCTGCAATATTTAATCCAGCAAGGAAAAGTACATTATGTGGATGTTAACAAGGATAATGAACGCGCAATAGAATTCTATCTTAAAAATGGCTTTGAAGTTTATAAAACCTCTCAAACAGACGCTCAAGGTAGAAATTATCCTATTTTACATATGAAATTATAAAGCACTCGGCAAAAACCTTTAATTATATTAATGACAAAACAGGTCAGAAACACACTGTTATCTGTGCTTCTGACCTGTTATTTTTATCACTATTTATAATTCTTTTTCGAATTATTTTTTAGGAACGACCACTCTCCAGCCGTGTTTGTCTTCTAATTTACCACTTTGGATACCAGTATATTGGTCATATAAGTGTTGAGTGATTTTACCTGTTTCGTTATTATTGATAACGATTTCGCGGTCTTCGTATTTTAAGACGCCTACAGGTGAAATAACTGCAGCTGTACCTGTACCGAAGACTTCATCTAATTCACCTTTATCATACGCTTCGAATAATTCATCTACAGATACACGACGTTCTTCTACTTTATAGCCAAGTTCTTTAGCTAATTCGATTACTGTTTTACGTGTAATACCTGGTAAGATACTACCGTTTAATTCAGGTGTAACAAGTGTGCCGTTTTCAACGAAGAAGATGTTCATGCTTCCGACTTCTTCGATGTATTTTTGTTCTACACCGTCTAACCATAATACTTGGTCATAACCTTCTTTGTTTGCGTTAGATTGTGCTAATAAGCTTGCTGCGTAGTTACCAGCTACTTTCGCAAATCCAACACCACCACGTACGGCACGAACGTATTTATCTTCTACATAAATACGTGTTGGTTTTAATGCGTCTCCGCCATAGTATGAACCAGAAGGAGATAAGATAATTAATAATTTGTAGTGAGATGCTGGATGTACACCTAAACCTGCTTCAGTCGCAAAGACGAATGGACGAATGTATAATGATTGACCTTCCCCTTCAGGTACCCAGTCACGTTCAACATTCACAAGTTCTTTTAATCCTTCTAATAATAACTCTTCATCAATTTGCGGCATTTCTAAGCGTGCTAATGATTGATTAATACGTTTGAAGTTTTGGTCAGGTCTAAATAAATCAACCTCTCCATTATGTTTGTATGCTTTTAATCCTTCAAAGACTGCTTGGCCATAATGAAGTCCTTGTGCAGCGGGATCAAGTTCGATCGGTGCATAAGGAGTAATCTTCAAATCATGCCAACCACCTTTATCTTCATCGTAGTCATAACTTAACATGTAATCAGTGAAGTGTTGACCGAACCCTAAGTTACTTGGATCTGGTTTTTGTTTAAGCTCTTCACGTTTCTCGAATTTAACATTTTCTGACATGATTTCTGCCTCCTAAAATTGTGCTTATAAATAAGATAATACTAAAATTATAGCAATCTAAGCCTGTGTATTCAATGAGTTTTTAGAAAATTTAAAAAATATGCCCCTAATCAAATCCTCTATTGAACACAGTTATTTATATCTCTCTTTAACATTTCCCCATTGATACAAATTAAAAGTTGCTATATTCCTTACACTTCCATTATTGTACAGTCTATTTCTGAATGCAACTGTGAGCAATCTCATTTTCACTTTGCATAGACGATCTATTCATTAAGAACATCCACTTCCTTTATCAGCATCTAATGTCGCACTGACTCCATATGGCAAGATACACTTTGGTTCATTATGGCCAAAGCTGCCATTAGCGATGATAATTTTATGTTCTAGGTTTTGTTCTCGCAAAATTTTTAACCATAACGCTTCTATCTCTTGATGATGTTGTCATCTAATCGTCACCCACTTAACATTAGTCTACTGCCGTCATACATAATAATTAACAGGACGAACATTTTCTATAGGTCCTAGAAAACATTCAGCCCTGTTGATTTAATTCATATGCTTATATTATTTTTGTGTTGCTGCTTCTTTCTCTCTAACCCCTTGCAACATAGCTTCTGTCATCTTGTCTAAATCATATTTAGGTGAGAAGCCCCATTCATTTCTTGCACAACTTGTATCAATCGCATCTGGCCAGCTATCTGCAATACCTTGTCTGACTGGATCTACTTCATAGTGCATTTTGAATTCTGGAATTTGTTTACGAATAGATGCGGCAATTTCTTCTGGCTCGAAACTCATACCGCTTAAGTTAAAGGCACAACGATTTTCAATATTTTCTTCTGGTGCTTCCATCAATTTAATAATTGCATCGATCGCATCATCCATAAACATCATATCCATGTAAGTATCTTTACCGATAAAGCTTGTATACTCACCTTTACGTACCGCCTCAAAATAAATCTCACAAGCGTAATCTGTTGTACCGCCGCCTGGTTCTTTCACAAATGAAATTAACCCAGGGAAACGTACGCTTCGTGTATCTACACCAAACTTAGTATGGTAATACTCGCATAATAACTCACCTGATACTTTGTTTACACCGTACATAGATGTTGGTCGTTGAATCGTTAACGCAGGTGTATCACGTTTAGGTGTTGTTGGCCCGAATGCCCCGATAGAACTTGGTGTAAAGAACTGTACATTATGATGGCGTGCCGCTTCTAACGCATTGACTAAACCACCCATATTAATATTCCATGCCAGCATTGGATCTTTCTCAGCTGTCGCAGACAATAATGCGGCCATATGCATTAAAGCATCTGGTTGAAATTCCTCTACAACCTCATTCATGCGTGCTGCATCTGTTACATCTAATATCGCAAACGGTCCGTCTTTGATTAGAGAATCCGCTTCTGGTTCTCTAATATCCGTTGCTAAAACATTATCTGTTCCATAAATCTCACGACATTTTAATACAAGTTCAGTCCCGATTTGCCCTAGTGCGCCAGTAATCATAATTCTTTTCATATTTCTCTCTCCCCTTTGAAAAGTGCGCTAAAAAACTGTAGTATTTCTGAGGTGTACATTCTCTTGTTATTTAACACTATATTTTTATAAATGCTTATTAATGTATATACCATACGTACAAAAATAAGTAAAGCGCTTACATTTGAAAAGAGCAAAATTATACTTTTCTATTTATTTCAAAGACACATCATTTAGATAAACCATCAAATATTTTTACGGCAATGCTTTTGAAGAAATTCATAACCTTCTTTCTCATAGAAATCAACAGCTGCGTTATTTTTCCCCCAATAATCCAATTCTACTGTGTCACACCGCTCTTTTTCTGCTACCTCTTCTATATACTGCATGAGTGCATGCCCATAACCTTTATGCTGAAATTCTGGTTCAATACTGATTTGATGAATATACAACGTCTTCTGCCCATAACGAAATGGCGTTTCATATAACGTTACCAATTGCGCCCACAAGTACCCAGCCGCTATTCCTTTAACCGTTTCAATGACTAATAAATAATGCTCAGGTTGATGCATGAGCTTTTGAAATAGATCTAGCGTATCCAAATAATGGTAAGGCTTAAAAATATCTGGGTAGGCTTGATGATGGATGTCATGGACAGTTTGATTTAAACGTGCTAATAAAGCTGCATCCTCACATATTTTAATTTCCAACAGTATCCCTCACTCTCAACACCATATTGGCATTACTTTATTCGAAGTCTTGACTTGCGTCATGTTATGATTATTGTAACGTTTTTTTGTACTGATTACTGTTTTTAAGGAGGCACATTTATGTGTACGAGTTTTGCATTTACATCTCAATATGATGCGAACTATTTAGCACGCACCATGGATTTTTCATTTAGTTTGAATTCTTTCCCGAAAGCTATTCCTAGAAATTATGAATGGACAAGCAACAATGGTCGTGACTTTAAATTAAATTACGGCTTTGTAGGAACTGCAATGACAGTCAATGGTGTGGTATTTGGAGATGGCATAAACGAAAAAGGATTATCCATTGCTGTGTTATATTATCAAGGAGAAGCTTCTTATGCGACTTCTACTTCTAATGACAATATCAATCTAGAACCTGAAGAATTCATTATGTGGTTTTTAGGCATGAATGAATCTATCAGAGACTTTAAAGAACAAGCAGATAATGTTCGTTTACTTAAACAAGTAAATCCCGCATTAGACAGCGTTCCACCACTACACTTTATGATTACAGATCAATCTGGTCAAAGTATCGTTGTGATTCCTTCAGACGGTCAACTGATTATTAAAGAGAATCCCATTCGTGTATTAACGAATAACCCTAACTTAGAATGGCATTATCAAAATGTCAGACAGTATACACACTTCAATATCGAAGCGCCCTCACCGTCACTCTTAGGCATTGAGAGTGTAAAACCTTTTGGCGTTGAATCTGGTACTGAAGTTCTGCCGGGCGGTTATACTTCCCCATCTCGTTTCGTTAAAATGGCTTATTTCCGTCAATTTATCGAAGATGCGGAAGATGAGAATAAACGACTCAACAACTTATTTAAATTACTCGATACTGTCAGTATTCCAAGAGGTGTCGTTTTAGACGAAGGTACGATTTATTACACACAATACCAAGCTATCGTCGATACACACCATCTCACTTATTACTTTAAAGACTATAACGGTTCAGATGTATACCAAATCAAACTGACTGATGAGATTTTAAACGCAAGTGATGCGATTACTTATACAGTAAAACCTAAATTAAATCTGGTTGATTTAACTGAAGAAGCTTCAGACCATCAGTAAATAGAACTAAACGGAGAAGCACATAGAGAAGCTGCTCCGTTTTTTCTATATCCATATGGTATTATCAATTAGATTATAACTTTTAATGGTATTAAGGGGCTGATACATATGTGTACGAGCTTTACCTTTACTTCACAATACGACACAACTTACTTAGCACGGACCATGGACTTTGCGTTTGAACTGAAAGCTTTTCCTAAAGTTATCCCAAGAAACTATCAGTGGGAAACAACTTATGGACAAACCTTCACTTTTGACTATGGTTTTGTAGGCAGTGCGATGAAAATAGACGATGTAATGTTCGCAGATGGCATCAATGAAAAAGGTCTTTCTATCGCAATTTTAAACAACAATGGCTTTGCGACATATAAGCCTGCACCCGCTTCACATCATATTAATTTAGGTCCAGAATCATTCATTATGTGGCTTTTAGGTACGAACGCATCCATCTCACATTTAAAAGAAACGATTGGTAATGTGAGGTTGATTGATGAACAAAACCCTGTACTTGGTAAAACACCTGCCTTTCATTTCATCGTCACTGATCAAACAGGTCAAAGTATTGTTCTTGTACCAAATGGTGGTAAACTGATTTTGAAAGATAATCCGGTACAAGTTCTGACTAATCACCCTGACTTAGAATGGCACTACCAGAATTTACAACAGTACATAGCTTTTAATACTGATTCATCAGCATCCATCACACTTGGTGATAAACAAGTAGATCCAATTCATGTCGAAACAAATACTGAAATATTGCCTGGAGGTTATACCTCGCCAGCACGTTTCGTTAAAACTGCTTATTTCCGTCAAATGATTGAAGATGCTGAAGACGACACGATGCGCTTAAATAACCTATTCAAATTATTAGACACTGTCAGTATTCCGAGAGGCATCGTACTCCACGAAGGGCAGCCTCATTATACGCAATATCAATGTATACTCGATTGCGAACACTTAACGTATTATTATAAAGACTATAACAGCTCAGATATTTATACGATTCAACTGACAGACGTCTTACTAGATTCAAAAGAAGAGAAAACATATGAAATTAAGCCACAATTAAATTTAAAAGATATCACCCTGTCACAACACGATTCACACCATGATGAAGGAGTAGATTAATATGTATGATGAACAATTTAAAAAAGAGTATCAAGCTGCTGTATGTGCTTATACTAAAAAGTTTAAAGAAGCTCCTAGTAGAATGCTTTTACGGGGTATGCCTGCTGAAGATGCTTTGGAACTTATGAAAGACTGTGTGAAAGATAACGAACCATTGGAAAAGTTTTATTTAGATAATCACTACTTGAGTTAAGTACGTTCGTGTATTCACTCAACGGATAAAATGAATATATACGACACCTCTGAATCAACCACAAAGGAATGAAAAACTATGTATGATGACAAATTGATTGATGCCTATGAAGCTGCTGAAAAAGCTTATGAGAAAAAATTTGGAGAACCACCAGGCAGAATGTTTTTGAGACAAATGACACTTGAAGAATCATTAGAACGCATTGAACAATGCATCAAAGATAACGAACCATTAGAGAAGTTTTATCTTGATCATAGATATATCACTTAAACAATAAAAGAAATGACTCAGCTAAGTATCTAATAGACTAATTTCTAAAATAAAAGCGGAACCGTTCAAATAACTGAACAGTTCCGCTTCATTGTTTATATAAAGCTACTTAGATTACGCCAAGTTCTTTACCTACTTTTTTATACGCCTCAAGTGCTTCATCTAACATTTCTTTAGTATGTGCAGCTGTAGGCATATTACGTACACGTCCTGTACCACGTGGTACTGTTGGGAAGACGATAGATTTCACATAAACTCCTTCGTCTTTTAGACGTTTACTGAATTCTTGTGTTTGTTTTTCATCACCAATAATTACAGGTGTGATTGGTGTTTCTGATTCACCAATATCATAACCTAGTTCTTTTAAGCCGTCTTTAAGATAATTCGCATTTTCCCAAAGTTTGTCATGCAGTTCTGTAGAATCCATAAGTTTACGTACAGCGGCAGTAATCGCTGCTGAAGATTCTGGTGTTAAAGATGTTGAGAATAAGAATGGACGTGATTGTACTTTCAACCAGTCGATTAACTCTTGTGTCCCAGCGACATAACCGCCGACCACACCAATTGCTTTAGATAATGTACCGATTTGGAAATCGATTTTATCTTGTAAACCGAAGTGTTTTACTGTGCCAGCACCTTTACCCATAACACCTGATCCGTGCGCATCATCGACATAAGTAATTAAGTCAAACTCTTCCGCAATCTCAACGATTTCAGGTAACTTCGCTACGTCACCATCCATACTGAACACACCATCAGTGATATACATCACTTTATTGTATTGACCTGATTCTACAGCTTCTTTCGCTTTTTGACGTAAGTCGTCCATATCTGAATGATTTACGCGAATAATTTTAGCTTTAGATAAGCGGCAACCATCGATAATAGAGGCATGGTTTAACTCATCTGAAAGAATCGCATCATTTTTATTCATAACCGCAGAAATCGCTGCCATATTACAATTAAAACCAGATTGATATGCAATCGCTGCTTCTGTTCCTTTAAATTCAGCTAATGTGTTTTCTAAAGTTTCATGAACATCTAGTGTACCGTTGATTGTACGTACTGCACCTGCACCGACACCATAATGATCGATTGCTTCTTTCGCAACTTTTTTCAAGTCTTCGTCTGTTGCTAAACCTAAGTAGTTGTTTGAAGAAAGATTGATATACTTTTCGCCGTTGATTGTAATTTCCGGTCCATTTGCCCCTTCGACAATATCAATCTCGTTGTATAATCCATTATCCTTTAAATATTGAATGTTTTCGTCTAAAAAACCATGTAATGATTGAACCATTGGTTGATTATCCCCCTTGTGTTAGATTACATATATCATAACGTATTTTATTATAATAGAAAAGTTAACACTGATTAGTTATTTTGAAAAAACAAAATTTTGTATATTAAAAGGTCGAAATGACGCGTTATTTTAACATGAACGTTTTAAGTTTATTCTGTGGAACGCGTGCTATAATAAGGACATCTATATTAATTACAGAAGAGGTGAATACCATGTTGAATTGGTATCAACTTGCGCACGATAAAGAAAAAACTATGATTCAACTCAGAAGACATCTTCATCAATATCCTGAGTTATCGTTTGAAGAACATAACACCCACGACTATATCGTTAATCAGCTCGAACAATTAGACTGTACGATTCGTAGACCTGTAGGAAAAAACGGTATTGTCGCAACATTTAAAGGCCAAGGCGAAGGCCCGACAGTCGCCTTACGTGCTGACTTCGATGCCCTTCCGATTACTGAACTGAACGACAAACCTTATCGTTCTAAAAATGAAGGATGTATGCATGCGTGCGGTCACGATGGCCATACTGCGATTCTCTTAGGCGTTGCTCAAATTATTAATGAACATTTAGCACATTTAAAAGGCAACGTCGTATTAATCTTTCAATATGGTGAAGAAATTGTTCCTGGCGGTGCCCAACAAATGATTGATGATGGTGCTTTAGAAGGTGTAGACAGTGTTTACGGCAACCACCTATGGAGTGGTTATCCCACAGGCATCATTTATTCACGTCCAGGCGCCATGATGGCTTCACCTGATGAATTTACCGTTACCATTCAAGGTCAAGGCGGTCACGGTGCTAAACCGCATGAAACGATTGACCCGATTGTGATATTAGCTGAATTTATTCTAAGCGCACAAAAAATCGTTTCACGTACGGTCGATCCGATTAAACAAGCTGTGGTTACTTTCGGAATGATTCAAGCCGGTTCATCAGATAGTGTGATACCCGACTCTGCGATGTGTCGCGGTACAGTGCGCACATTTGATTCTGAGCTCCAAACACATATCATGAATAAACTTGATAAGCTTCTACAAGGGCTTGCGCTTGCGAATGATATTGAATACACAATGGATTATGAACGTGGCTATGTCCCTGTGCATAATAATGAACAAGCTTATGAAACAGTTAAGCAAGCCGCTCATGATATGAATTTACGCTTTACTGAAGCAGATATGATGATGGTTGGCGAAGATTTCTCAGCTTATCAACGTGTGAGACCTGGCGCTTTCTTTCTAACAGGATGTGGTAATGCGCAAAAAGGTACAGACTACCCTCACCATAATCCTTACTTTGATATTGATGAAGCTGCATTGAAATACGCAGCTGCCGAGTTCTTAAAAATATTAGAATTAGAAAATGTTTTATCTTCTGAACGTCTTTAAATCAAAATCGAGTAGGAGAGTAATCATTAATTGACCA
>NZ_KV837102.1:0-250 GCF_001838465.1 Staphylococcus sp. HMSC061G12 | reverse complement strand
CAGAAGATAAATCAGACGATGAGACTGAAGAGTCCGAAGACGAAGCTGAAGATTCTAAAGAAGACACTTCAAAAGAGGAGGAAGCATCAGAAGAAACAGAAGTAGATGAGAAATCATCAAAAACATTAGCTGAAAAAACTTCTGAAAAACCAGAATCAGAAGAAGAGTCTGAACCAGAATCAGATAATGCATCAGAAGCAGATGAATCTGATCAATCAGAAGATAAATCAGACGATGAGACTGAAGAGTC
>NZ_KV837101.1:0-1284 GCF_001838465.1 Staphylococcus sp. HMSC061G12 | reverse complement strand
TGCCTGGTTCTTCCGGCTTTTCAGGTGTGCCTGGCTCTTCCGGTGTTGGATCCTCTGGTGTTGGTTCTACTACTGGTTTGTAGAATCCGCTATCGATTGTTTTATCATCTGCGTTATTTACAATCACTGTTACAGTTTTGCCGTCTGAGTCTAATGCAGTATTTCCTACATTAACTAATGTTGGTTCATAACCTTCTGGCGTTTCAAATGTAATTGTATATTCACCATTCGGTAAGTTTGTGAACTCATAATTACCATTTTCGTCTGTTGTAGTTGTAACTGTTGATCCATCTGGTTTTGTCAACGTTACTTCTACGCCAGGGATGCCAGGTTCATTTGAGTTTTGGATACCGTCTTTGTTTGTATCTTCCCAAACTTTATCGCCAACTGTGTAAGTTGCTGGTACTGGTGTTGGTTCTACTACTGGTTTAAAGAAGCCACTATCAATTGTGTAGTTATCTGCATTATTGATTGTAACTGTTGTTGTTGTTCCATCTGAATCAAGCGCAGTATTTCCTACATTAACTAATGTTGGTTCATAACCTTCAGGTGCTTCGAATGTAATTGTGTATTCACCATTTGGTAAATCTGTGAATTCATACTTACCATTCGCATCTGTTGTTGTTGTAACGACTGAACCATCCGGTTTCGTTAACGTTACTGTTACACCTTCGATACCTACTTCGTTAGAGTTTTGGATACCGTCTTTATTACTATCTTCCCATACATAATCACCTAAGTTATATGTTGCTGGTACTGGTGTTGGCTCAACTGTTGGTTTGTAGAAACCGCTGTCGATTGTTTTATCGTCTGCATTGTCTACAGTTACAGTTGTTGTTGTTCCGTTTGAGTCTAATTCAGGGTTGCCGACGTTCGGTGTTGTCGGTTCATAACCTTCTGGTGTTTCGAATGTGATCGTGTAATCACCGTTCGGTAAGTTTGTGAACTCGTAGTTACCGTTATTATCTGTTGTTGTCGTTACTGTTGAACCATCTGGTTTCGTTAATGTTACTTCAACACCAGGGATACCTGGTTCATTTGATTTTTGTACTCCGTCTTTGTTTGTGTCTTCCCAAACTTTATCGCCAACTGTGTAAGTTGCTGGCTCTTGTGGTGTTTCTTGTACTGGTTTGTAGAATCCGCTGTCGATTGTTTTATCATCGCCGTTATTAACAGTAACTGTTGTTGTCGTACCGTTTGAGTCCAATTCAGGGTTGCCGACATTCGGTGTTGTCGGTTCATAACCTTCCGGTGTTTCGAATGTGATCGTGTAATCACCGTTCG
>NZ_KV837100.1:0-254 GCF_001838465.1 Staphylococcus sp. HMSC061G12 | reverse complement strand
AAACTCTCGTGGTGTGACGGGCGGTGTGTACAAGACCCGGGAACGTATTCACCGTAGCATGCTGATCTACGATTACTAGCGATTCCAGCTTCATGTAGTCGAGTTGCAGACTACAATCCGAACTGAGAACGGCTTTATGGGATTTGCTTGACCTCGCGGGTTCGCTGCCCTTTGTACCGTCCATTGTAGCACGTGTGTAGCCCAAATCATAAGGGGCATGATGATTTGACGTCATCCCCACCTTCCTCCGGTTT
>NZ_KV837099.1:0-1444 GCF_001838465.1 Staphylococcus sp. HMSC061G12 | reverse complement strand
TTGATACTTTGATATCTTGTCTTTCTTACTTTAACATGCCTGTGATCTTGCTTAATGAGGTTGCTCAGATATTTCGATATATGTCTTATCAATACGCCATTTGTAATACACTTTTTCTTCTAAATTTGATATGAAATTGGAGTATATTCTTGAACCCAACGGCTATAGTGATGATATCATTGTTAAACTGTTTATATCTAAAATAATTCATATAGAAGCCTCTTTTTGTCAAAATTACACTATAAAATCAACTTTGCAACAGAACAACAGATGGTATAATAGTGTAGTCGTCTTAACTTCCGGCGATATTTTCGACGGAAGGAGGTGCTTAATATGTATGTAATCTTCGTTCACATCATTGCACCAGTCATTAGTGGCTGTGCAGTTGCGTACTTTACTTACTGGCTTAGTAGTAAACGTAATAAATAGAAGGCGACGTTAAGCCGCATCAAAAATCCCCTCACTACCGCAAATAGTGAGGGGATTGGTGCATATATGCATATAATCTTCGTTAAGTAAATTATAACATTATAGTAGTTAGGAATGCAAAACTATAATATTTCCCCAATGTGTTTACGAAATTTGTAAAAAGAACCGTAGGTCTCTTCTGATTTATGGAGTTTCGCCGTGCCAAGATATTAACTACATGTTGGTCAATTAAGATAATATCAATTGTTAAAATGATATTCAGTTGACTTTCCTAAATTTGCAACAGAACCAAAATTTTGATGATTTACGAGTTAGAGTATTTATGGTATATTATCATACCTATTGAACTACTAGCAATTATTTCGACTAAAAAAACAATATTTGTTTAGATATTGAAGATGATATATAATGAACTTGCATATGTAAGCTCCAGTTGTTTTGGGAACTTATCCTGAAAGGTACTGGGCTTTTTTTATGTAAAAAATTGTTTCAATGATGAGTGACAATTTAAATAGATGTACCATTATGATCATTTTTATTATGGACCATATGTTTAATTTTTTGTACAAAGTGTGGCTTTCTTAAAAATTAAAGGCATTTTTGAAAATAAAAAGAGAAATTAGAGTCAAAAATAAGCTTGACCATACTACAGTAGTAAAAGAAATAATTCATAATATGTCAGATGACATCCAATAGGATGAAGATGTTGTGCTGTGATAATGATATTCGAATGTTATGACTACGTTATAACGTGTGATACGCTTATACTAAAGGGAGTGATGATACATGAGAACATTATCAAAAGTTATAAAAAATGGGAACAGCCAAGCAATCAGTTTAAATAAATCCATCTTAAATGAAGCAGGTTTAAACATTGGGGATTCTTTAAATGTAGAAATAAACGAGGGCGTAGTTAAGTTTACAAAAAGAGAAAAATCAATTATCGATGAAATTTATGACTTTTATCGTAATGGTGGTCACTATGATGAAAAAGAAATTGATTTTGGAGATGAAG
>NZ_KV837098.1:0-485 GCF_001838465.1 Staphylococcus sp. HMSC061G12 | reverse complement strand
GGGGGGACACAGTAGGATAGGCGAAGCGTGCTGTTGGAGTGCACGTCTAAGCAGTGAGACTGAATGGTAGGCAAATCCGCCATTCTCAAGGTTGAGCTGTGATGGGGAGAGGAAACATGTTTTCCTCGAGTCGTTGATTTCACACTGTCGAGAAAAGCCTCTAGCTAGATAACTGGTGCCCGTACCGCAAACCGACACAGGTAGTCAAGATGAGAATTCTAAGGTGAGCGAGAGAACTCTCGTTAAGGAACTCGGCAAAATGACCCCGTAACTTCGGGAGAAGGGGTGCTCTTTAGGGTTCACGCTCTGAAGAGCCGCAGTGAATAGGCCCAAGCGACTGTTTATCAAAAACACAGGTCTCTGCTAAACCGTAAGGTGATGTATAGGGGCTGACGCCTGCCCGGTGCTGGAAGGTTAAGAGGAGTGGTTAGCTTCTGCGAAGCTACGAATCGAAGCCCCAGTAAACGGCGGCCGTAACTATAACG
>NZ_KV837097.1:0-1010 GCF_001838465.1 Staphylococcus sp. HMSC061G12 | reverse complement strand
TCTGGGTGCTCTATATAGTCGTTAAACATTGCAATGACAGTATTTAATTGTTTAACTGTAAAGATTTCCGCTAAAGCATCAAAGGCACTTTTACTTTCACTGAGCTCTTTTACATTCTTCTTATATTTAAAAACTGCTGTCTTACCTAGTTCTAACTGCTCACTCAATAACTTCCAATGCGCTTCATTAATAAACCATGATGCAATATTTTCACTTTTCGTTTTAGCCATCGTTATTGGCTTTTGTGTTCTTGTATTTGCCATATCCACTTCACCTCTTTGATTAATATGTTTTATATTAGCTATTTTAAATGAAGGATTTAATACGTTTCACTCCAGTGTATTGATTCAATTCAAATACTTAACCAGATTCGCCCTATAAAGGTCATTAGGTATAGTTTTAAAGTTTTTAGACGTATCATAATAATTTTAATGATTATATGATTAGATAGTAAAAACCCGTTGTATTAAAGTACTTTATATAGAAAGAAATTAGACTTAATTCATCTATTTTTCACTAAGTTCTTTAATATGAACTATTTTAAAATAACAAGTCTTGTTTTTTATAGTTCTTTTTTAAGAACTATAATCAATTATACTCATGTGTATAAACATACACATGAGTATATATAAGCTTACACTTATCTATATATTCATGTATATAATTGTTATTTTTGATAAATGAAAATCTATTCTTGTTGAAGAATAGATTTTATCAGTAATGTCCTTGGCATCATCAATGCCTGATTACAATTGCTTGATCAGTTCATTCAAAAATTCTGATGAAGATGAATAATTATTTTCTTTGACTAATTCATCTAGCTTTTTTCTGACTGATGGTTGTAACATAAATTGATATCTTGCTTTGTTTTCTTTGACTTTGCCTTTTTTAATTTCTATTTTTTTATATGAAACATCCGGTGATGCTGCTTCTTCTAATGCTTTCTCAATATTTTGATCATCTTGTGTATATTTTTTATTAAATGCCATAGCTCAGGCCCTCCTTAGTTA
>NZ_KV837096.1:0-289 GCF_001838465.1 Staphylococcus sp. HMSC061G12 | reverse complement strand
GAGATAACCTAGCGGTTATTTCTCAATCGGATTTATTATAGAAGAAAAAATAATTGATTAAAAAGAGAAAAACATTGTTTTAGAAGAAAAACCATAAGTAACATATAGAAAATTAGTAAGAACACTAATTTTTAAAGGAATACTTACATATACGCCTGACTGTTGTAAAAGTTGTGGAGTAGTTAATCAAAATAATTTAATCCTTAAAAACGTTAAGCGTAAAACAATAATCAAATTATTAAAACACAAGGTACCCCTAGTTATTTAGAATTAAAAAAGCAAAGATTCT
>NZ_KV837095.1:0-220 GCF_001838465.1 Staphylococcus sp. HMSC061G12 | reverse complement strand
CAATCATATCTAACATACTTATTAATTGCACTATATATGCCTTTACGAAGTTACCAGACGTTTGTTTACGGTATAACTTGTCTACCTCTATGACTTCTCCACTTTCTTCGTCTATGAGCCTCTGAGAGCCTTTATAGACTGTTCCATATCTTTCTTTCATCTTTTTCTCACTCCTTATTTTAAACTATTCTAACTATATCATAACTGTTCTAAAAAAAAA
>NZ_KV837094.1:0-1048 GCF_001838465.1 Staphylococcus sp. HMSC061G12 | reverse complement strand
TTAACGGTATCTAACTCATGCTTGTATTTTTCTAATTTTTTCAGAGACTCTTCGGGGCTTTGGCCTCGTTGTTCATGTGCCAGTAATGCATAATCTGAGCCACCGTGTGAATCTCTGGACTCGTTATAGTCTTCAATACCAACTTTGATAATATCCTTCGCATTATCAATATCTGCGTCCGTTCTGGCGTACAGTTCAGCAGCTTTAAATTCAAAGTAATCTTTATCTTGTGTTTTAATCTCTTTAATTAATTCTTTTTGACTCATATCAAGCATTCTATCTAAATTCGGTATCGGAGGTGTATTGGCGACATAAATTTTCATTTTGCCGTTTTTTGTTATGATATAGCGGTTGATGATAGATTCTTTCTCTAAAGTGGGTGTCTTGGTATTGGTTGCGACAAACCAGACACGCTCTTTATCTTCCTGCATCATTTCACCGACCTTCATTTCACCCTCTTTGGTCGTTTTCTTTTGTCGCTCATCTTCTTTGTTTGAACATGAAGCGAGGACTACTGTTAGAATTAATGTAAAAATCAGTAAGTATCTTGTCTTCATAATGTGTTCATCTGCCTTTCTCATTGTGATTATCCTCTTTTGTTTAATCGACTTTTGGAAATAATCTGTTTTTAAGATGTTTGATGTTTTGGATAGAATCAGCTTCTTCGCCTTCTTTCAAAAAATCAAAGTCGCTTAGTATCAAGAAAAGAAGAAACTCGTTTCTAAAAAAACAAAAAGCAAACCAAAATTTTAGCATATCTCACCTATTATCATAATCATAGATTTACAAAATATACACAAGCAAGTATATATCTTGATGCATACATCAATTTAGGTTAATATTTAAATATAAAATAAACATTATACAGTATGAGTAACTTTTGCTTTTGTCGTTAGCTCTCCTTAATTTGAGGGTTAACGACTTTTCTTATTATTGAATTTATTAATAAGAAAAGAAGAAACTCGTTTCTAAATCAAATTTACTATATTTATTGAAATCCGAAATTAAAAAAGTGATATTTACACAATTTCAGAAGAAGAAAAAACAT
>NZ_KV837093.1:0-266 GCF_001838465.1 Staphylococcus sp. HMSC061G12 | reverse complement strand
TTGATGATAAAGGAACTATATTTGTATATTTCTTCCTGCTCCAGAACTTATTATTGTAATTAACACAGCGGCGATTAGCAGTACAATCAAAGAAGGTGTCCATGAACCTGAAATATCGTGTAAGACACCAAATAGCAGTGGTCCTAAAGAAGCAAATGAGTATCCAATTGCTTGAACCATACCTGATAATTTAGCTGCAGTAATACCATCCTTAGTTCTTAAGCTAAAGAAGGTGTTAACCAGTCCAAAAGCTATACCACTGGCAA
>NZ_KV837092.1:0-13592 GCF_001838465.1 Staphylococcus sp. HMSC061G12 | reverse complement strand
TTTATATATCAACCGAATTTGACAAAGAGCCTATATTTTTTGACAATATATTGAAGTACTACCTGGTACAGTTTAATACAAATTTTGATGGGAAAAAGTACAATGATGTATCAAAATTAGAAAAAGGTGATATATAAATGAAAATTGTAGCACTATTTCCAGAAGCTACAAAAGGGCAAACAGAAAACAACGTGTTAGATGACTATACTGCGTTAAATCTACGTCCTTTTTTAGAAGAACGTGGACATGAATTGGTCGTATTGAAAGATGGAGAAGATGATTTAGATCAACATCTTAAAGATATGGACGTTGTTATTAGCGCGCCATTTTACCCTGCATATATGACAAAAGAACGAATTGAACAAGCACCTAACTTAAAATTAGCAATCACTGCAGGTGTAGGTTCTGACCATGTGAATTTAGAAGCAGCAAGCGAACATGATATTTCAGTGGTAGAAGTCACAGACTCAAACACGGTTAGTGTAGCTGAACATATTGTGATGACAACATTAATCTTAGTTAGAAATTACGAAGAAGGTCATCGCCAATCAGAAGAGGGTGGTTGGAACTTAACACAAGTAACGAACCATGCCTTTGAACTTCAAAATAAAACGATTGGTATTTTTGGTTTAGGCAGAATTGGTCGTTTAGTTGGAGAGCGTTTAAAACCGTTTAACGTAGATATTATTCACTATAGACGTTCTAGCCAAGAAGATACAGACTTCTCAAAATATGTGAATTTTGATGAGTTAGTGCATAAAAGTGATGTGTTGATTATTACAACACCACTTACTCCTGAAACAGATGATTTATTTGATTATAATACAATCAGTCAAATGAAAGATGGCAGCTATATTGTAAACTGTGCACGCGGTAAGATAGTAAACAAAGAAGAAGTAGTTAAAATGATAGAAGAAAATCATCTTCAAGGCTATGGTGGAGATGTATGGTATCCACAACCTGCACCTTCAGATCATCCGTGGAGAACGATGCCGCGTAATGCGATGACTATTCATTATTCAGGTATGGTTGTTGAAGCACAATTACGTATTGAAAAAGGTGTTAAAGATTTATTAACACACTTCTTTGATGAAACGCCATTCCCTAAGGAAGATGTGATTGTGAATGGTGGTCAAATCACTAGCCAATCTTATGCGAAACATGATGATTCAAATAACTAAGCTATAAGCTTAGCAGATTAAGTGAAAAGGAAATGCAGCTGCTTATAACACAAATAGGGCAGGAACGAGAAGTTCCTGCCCTTTGTATTGATAATGATTTTTTAATTAGCTATGCAAAATTTGTTTAACTTCATCTAATTCATTGACTGTACGTGTACTTGGTTTTTGTGTAAACTTGCTGACCAAGTATGTAACTAAGACACTCATAATAAATCCTGGAATGATTTCATACATACCGAAGATTTCTGAAACATCAGCCATTGGTTTGATGAATACAATCCAAACAATAACAGTTAATGCGCCTGCTACCATACCACTGACTGCGCCAGCTCGTGTTAAACCTTTCCAATAAAGTGAGAACAAAACAAGTGGACTAAATGAAGCTCCGAAGCCTGCCCAAGCGTTACCAACTAAGTTTAAAATCGTATCGTTAGGTGACCATGCGATCCAAATTGCGACAATCGCTACAGCCATAACACTCAAACGACCGACTAATACAAATTCTTTTTCGTGTTTTTGTGCGTTTGCTTTTTTACCACGAATCAATTTATAGAAGTCTTCAGTTAATGAACTTGATGTTACAAGCAGTTGTGAAGAAATCGTGCTCATAATTGCTGCTAAAATGGCTGCTAATAAGAAGCCACCGACTAATGGATGGAATAAAATCTGACTCATGATAATAAATAGTGTTTCTGGATCGTGAAGTGTAACATTGTAGTCTGGCACAAATGCAATACCAGTCAAACCGACTAAACATGCACCCGCAAGTCCGACTGCCATCCATAAAATTCCGACACGACGCGCAGTTGGTAAGAGCTTAAAAGATTTAATCGACATAAAACGAACGATAATGTGAGGTTGACCGAAGTAACCTAACCCCCACGAGAAGAGTGAGATAATACCTAAAACAGTAGTTCCTCTGAATAAGTCCAAATTAGTAGGTTTCATATCTGCGATTTGTGAGAATGTATCCCAACCATTTAATTTTAATAAGGCTACGATTGGAACCATAACCATCGCAATCAACATGATGACACCTTGGAAGAAGTCAGTAATTGAAACAGCTAAGTAACCGCCTAAAAAAGTGTAAAAAATAACGATAACAGCTACCATAATCAAGCCGTATCGATAATTCAGTCCGAATGCAGTTTCAAATAATTTACCTCCAGATACAAACCCGGAATGCGTATATAACGTAAAGAAAACGACAATAATGAGACCAGAGATAATTTTAATAATGTTTGAATGATCATCTAATCTATTTTTGAAAAAGTCTGGCAAGGTAATCGCATTGCCTGCAATTTCTGTGTAAACACGTAATCTTGGTGCGACAATAAAGTAATTCAAATATGCTCCCAGTGTTAAACCGATCGTAATCCAAATTGCGGATAATCCTGTCGCATAGACAGAACCAGGCAATCCCATAATCATCCAGCCGCTCATATCAGAAGCTCCGGCTGACAGCGCTGTAATGTACGGGCCGATGTTTCGGCCTCCCAACATATATTCGCTTAAATTTCCCGTTGACTGTTTGTAACCATAGATACCGATGATAACTAGAATGATAAAGTATACACCAATCATGATGTATGTTTGCCAGTCAGCATCGATTTGGCTACTCACTGAAGTACCTAAAATAAACATCGTGGTTCCCCCCTTTTTCTCATTGATGATTCAATGTATACGCATTATTATACAACAATTCTGAAAAAAAGGAATAGTTATTTTATAACAATGTTAAATATAAACCGCTCAACAGTGGCATTTTAAACGCTTTCTGTAATGAAAGGGTTTTCAATGCTTTAAAGCACATTAGTAGTATTTTTATAATTTTGAATGTATAAACGTTCATATTACATCAAAGCTTCTGTTGAATTAATGGTAATGATTTGCAATTGAAGTTCAGAATGATTAAGTTAAAGGGGAGTCATTACCTGATATGTGGGTATTTTGAACTAAAAAATTTAGATTTTTGACAGTTTTTTTGATACAATTTTATGATGAAGTATTAATAAGGAGGCAGTTCATTAATGGCTAGAGTATCACGTGAAGAAGTTGAACATATTGCAAATTTGTCTAAACTTCATATTTCACCAGAGGAAACAACAGAAATGCAAGACACATTAGAAACAATCCTAAACTTTGCCCAACAAATCGATACAGCTGATACAAGCGATGTAGAACCGACGTATCACGTATTAGATTTACAAAATGTATTAAGAGAGGATAAAGCAGTTAAAGGCATTCCTCAAGAGCTTGCGCTCAAAAATGCAAAAGAAACAGAAGATGGTCAATTTAAAGTGCCATCAGTTATCAACGGGGAGGATGCGTAATGTCTATTCGTTATGAATCAGTTGAAAAGTTAAGCGAAATGATTAAGAACAAAGAAATCAAACCTTCTGAAGTTGTAAAAGATATTTATGATGCAATTGAAGAAACAGATCCGACAATTAAATCATTCTTAGCTTTAGATAAAGAGAATGCAATCAAGAAAGCTGAAGAGCTGGATGAATTGCAAGCGAAAGACCAAATGGAAGGTAAACTCTTCGGTATCCCAATGGGTATCAAAGATAACATTATTACAGAAGGTCTAGAAACAACATGTGCAAGTAAAATGTTAGAAGGCTTTGTACCGATTTATGAATCAACAGTAATGAAAAAATTACATGCTGAAAATGCAGTATTAATCGGTAAATTAAATATGGACGAATTTGCAATGGGTGGTTCAACTGAAACTTCTTACTTCAAGAAAACAGTTAACCCATTCGATCATAAAGCAGTGCCAGGTGGATCATCAGGTGGTTCAGCAGCAGCTGTAGCAGCAGGTTTAGTTCCATTCTCATTAGGTTCAGATACTGGTGGATCTATTCGTCAACCAGCAGCATACTGCGGTATCGTGGGTATGAAACCGACATACGGTCGTGTATCACGTTTTGGTTTAGTTGCATTCGCATCTTCATTAGACCAAATCGGACCTTTAACACGTAATGTAAAAGATAATGCAATTGTTTTAGAAACAATTGTAGGTGTAGATAAAAACGATTCTACAAGTGCTCCAGTTGAAGATAATGACTTCACTTCAGATATCGGTAAAGATATTAAAGGTATGAAAATTGCTTTACCTAAAGAATATTTAGGTGAAGGTGTATCTGATGAAGTGAAAGAAGCGGTACGTAACGCTGTTGAAATTTTAGAAGGTGAAGGTGCAATCGTAGAAGAAGTATCATTACCAAATACTGGCTATGGTATTCCATCTTACTATGTTATCGCATCATCAGAAGCTTCTTCTAACTTATCTCGTTTCGATGGTATTCGTTATGGTTACCATTCAAAAGAAGCACAAACATTAGATGAACTTTATAAATTCTCACGTAGTGAAGGCTTCGGTAAAGAAGTTAAACGTCGTATTTTACTTGGTACATTCGCGTTAAGTTCAGGTTACTACGATGCTTACTACAAAAAATCACAAAAAGTCAGAACGTTAATTCGTCAAGACTTTGACAAAGTATTTGAAGACTATGATGTAGTCGTTGGTCCTACAACACCAACAGCTGCCTTCAACTTAGGTGAAGAAATCAATGATCCGTTGACAATGTATGCAAACGACTTATTAACTACTCCAGTTAACCTTGCCGGCTTACCAGGTATTTCAGTACCTTGCGGACAAACTAATAACAGACCGATCGGATTACAGTTTATCGGCAAACCGTTTGATGAAAAAACACTTTACCGTGTCGCTCATCAATTCGAACAACAATACAACTTACATGATGCATATCAAAATTTATAAGGAGTGTTAATGATGCATTTTGAAACAGTCATTGGACTAGAAGTCCACGTTGAACTGAAAACAGATTCTAAAATGTTCTCTCCATCACCAGCACATTTCGGAGCAGAACCAAACACAAATACGAATGTGATCGACTTAGCATACCCTGGTGTGCTTCCAGTTGTAAACGAACGTGCCGTTGACTGGGCAATGCGTGCTGCAATGGCATTAAACATGGAAATTGCGACTGAATCTAAATTCGATCGTAAAAACTATTTCTATCCAGATAACCCGAAAGCTTACCAAATTTCACAATTTGACCAACCTATCGGGGAACATGGTTACATTGATATCGAAGTAGATGGTGAAACAAAACGTATCGGTATCACACGCCTTCATATGGAAGAAGATGCGGGTAAATCAACACATAAAGACGGTTATTCATTAGTAGACTTAAACCGTCAAGGTACACCGTTAATCGAAATCGTATCTGAGCCCGATATCCGTTCACCTCAAGAAGCTTATGCTTACCTTGAAAAATTACGTTCAATTATTCAATATACTGGCGTATCTGACGGTAAAATGGAAGAAGGTTCATTACGTTGTGACGCTAACATTTCATTACGTCCATATGGTCAAGAAGAATTCGGTACAAAAGCTGAATTGAAAAACTTGAACTCATTCAACTATGTACGTAAAGGTTTAGAATATGAAGAAAAACGCCAAGAAGAAGAACTATTAAATGGCGGCGAAGTACTTCAAGAAACACGTCGTTTCGATGAGTCTACTGGTAAAACTATCTTAATGCGTGTTAAAGAAGGTTCAGATGACTACCGTTACTTCCCAGAACCAGACATCGTACCATTATACATTGACGATGCATGGAAAGAACGTGTACGTCAAACAATTCCAGAATTACCAGACGTACGTAAGAAAAAATATGTTGAAGAATTCGGATTACCTGCGTATGATGCGCATGTCTTAACATTAACGAAAGAAATGTCTGATTTCTTCGAAGAAGCAGTTGAGCATGGCGCTGATGTAAAATTAACTTCTAACTGGTTAATGGGTGGCGTTAATGAGTACTTGAACAAAAACCAAGTTGAACTTCAAGATACAAAATTAACACCTGAAAACTTAGCTGGTATGATTAAGTTGATTGAAGACGGCACTATGAGCAGTAAAATCGCGAAAAAAGTCTTCCCAGAATTAGCTGAAAATGGCGGAGATGCTAAACAAATCATGGAAGATAAAGGTTTAGTTCAAATCTCAGATGAGTCTGTATTATTAAACTTTGTAACAGAAGCATTAGATAATAACCCTCAATCTGTTGAAGACTTCAAAAACGGTAAAGGCCGTGCGAAAGGCTTCTTAGTCGGTCAAATTATGAAAGCGTCTAAAGGTCAAGCCAACCCTCAAATCGTTAACAAATTATTACAACAAGAATTAGATAAACGCTAATTGATTGTATAACCTGCAGTGATTACTGATTGTAATCTCTGCGGGTTTTTTATTTTGATAAGGTGGTTTCAAAAACGAATTTCATTGATTTCAACCATTAATACTTTCAACTGAAGCGGAAATCATTTAAAATTGAAATTGAGTAAAAATGATGAGGGATTATTTATGAGAAAACGAGCTAGAATTATTTATAATCCGACTTCAGGCAAGGAATTGTTTAAAAAAATGCTTCCAGAAGTCTTGATTAAAATGGAACAAGCAGGATTTGAAACAAGTGCATATGCAACGCAAAAAGCAGGAGATGCGACGATTGAAGCAAAACGCGCATTGCATGAAGATTATGAAATACTCATCGTTGCTGGTGGTGACGGCACATTAAACGAAGTGGTTAATGGGATAGCCGAACATCCGAATCGTCCTAAAATCGGTGTCATTCCAATGGGAACGGTAAATGATTTTGGTCGTGCCTTACATTTACCCACTGATATATTAAGTGCAGTAGATGTCATTATTAAAGGACATACAGTTAAAGTAGATATCGGTAAAATGAATAGCCGATATTTTATTAATTTAGCTGCAGGTGGACGTATTACTGAAGTCTCTTATGAAACTTCTAGTAAATTAAAAACATTTGTTGGACCATTTGCTTACTACATCAAAGGTATGGAAATGTTGCCGCAAATGAAAAATGTGGATGTCCGTATTGAATATGATCAAAAAGTCTTCCAAGGTGAAATCCTGTTGTTTTTACTTGGATTGACAAATTCAATGGCAGGCTTTGAAAAATTAGTTCCAGATGCGAAATTGGACGACGGTTATTTTACGTTGATTATCGTTGAAAAAGCGAATTTAGCAGAACTGGGTCATATCATGACTTTAGCTTCAAGAGGGGAACATATTAAACATCCGAAAGTCACATATGAAAAAGCAAAATCAGTTAATGTATCATCTTTTGAACAAATGCCGCTTAATGTAGATGGGGAGTATGGTGGTCAATTACCTGCCAATTTCTTAAATTTAAAGCAGCATATTGAAGTATATACACCAGCTAATGTAGATAATAAAGAATTAATTGAACAAGATTAGAGAAGTAAGCAGATGAAAGGTTAGGACTTAATCACAAGCCTGACCTTTTTTCTATGGAGGTTACAGTGTGGAAACATTAAAGAAAAATCAAATCTTTACAGGCGAGGTTATCGACTTAACTCATGAAGGACATGGTGTAGTCAAAATAGACCGTTACCCAGTCTTTGTGCCGAATGCCTTGCCTAATGAAGAAATTGAATATAAATTAATCAAAGTAAATAAAAACTTTGCGATTGGTAAATTATTAGAGATTCATAAAGAAAGTGCTGAACGTGTGACGCCTCCATGTGTTTACTATGACAAATGCGGAGGCTGCCAGCTGCAACACTTAGATTATCAATCACAATTAACAATGAAACGTAATCAAGTTGTGAATCTATTTCACCGTAAAGGAAAGTTTGAGCAAACGGTTATCAATGATACGATCGGCATGATGAATCCTTGGAACTATCGAAATAAATCACAAATTCCTGTCGGCTTGAATAAAGAACAAGATGCGATTATGGGCTTCTATCGCCAACGCAGTCACGATATTATTGATATGGATGAATGTATTATTCAAGACAGCATTCAAAACCAATTGATGCGTTCGATTCGTGCCTTACTGAAAGAGCATGACGTATCCATTTATAATGAAAGAAAGAAACAAGGTTTATTACGTCATGTCATTATTCGAGTAGGCCATGTCTCACGTGAAGTGATGATTATTTTTGTGACGAACGGTAAAAAGTTTAAACAAGCTAAACCGATTGTTGAGAAATTGGTCAATGCGATGCCGAATATTAAAAGTGTCATTCAAAATATCAATGAAACACATTCAAATGTGATAATGGGCAAAACATCAAAAACATTGTATGGTAAAGATGAAATTATTGATGAGTTGGATTCAGTGGAATTTGAAATCAGCGATCAGTCATTCTATCAAATCAATTCATCACAAACAGTTAAATTATATAATCAAGCGATGAAATACGCACAATTAACAGGCGAAGAAACAGTGCTTGATACGTATTGCGGTATAGGTACTATTGGATTATATATGGCAGATAAAGCGAAACATGTCTATGGTGTTGAAGTCGTTCCTGCCGCAATTGAAGATGCGAAGAAAAATGCGCAATTGAATGGCTACGATAATACAACTTTTGTCTGCGGTAAAGCTGAATCAGTGATTTTAGACTGGAAACAACAAGGCATTCAACCTGATGTTGTCATGGTCGATCCGCCACGTAAAGGTTGTGACGAAACATTCTTAAACACACTGTTAGAATTAAATCCGAAACGCATTGTTTATATTTCATGCAATCCAGCTACACAACAACGTGATGCCCAAATTCTTGCGCAAAACTATGCGTTAAAAGAAATCACGCCTGTCGATATGTTCCCACAAACAACACACATTGAGACAGTAGCATTGTTTGAAAGATTATAATCAAAAATTATGTATATCGAAACAACGAGGTTTTTTCACATAGAAGATGCCTCGTTTATTTTGTGCAGTTATGTATAAGAAAGAGGCTAGGTGTGACCCCGGCCTCTTTGTTGAATATTAGTTATCATTATTTTCTTTTGAAGTCGTTTCTCCGCCTTTGCGGCCGATTTCTTGGAAATGTTCTGAACTGTATTCTTCAGCTGTTTTTTCTCCACCTTTATGTCCAGCTTCTTCGTGACTCATTTTGTTTTCATCGTTTGATCCATTGTTAGAATTTGATTGATTACTGTCTGATTGTGATTGATTACTGTCTGATTGTGATTGACTTGTGTTAGATTGAGCTTCTCCGCCTTTTTGACCGATTTCTTGGAAGTGTTCTGAGTTGTATTCTTGTGCCGTTTTTTCTCCACCTTTACGTCCAGCTTCTTCATGACTCATTTTGTTTTCATTGTTTGTCATATTGAATCCTCCTTCTAACGTGATTTGGTGACTAAAGAACAATTAAGTACTCGAGTCTAGTTAGTTATACCTTTTTATAATAAAGTTAAACAAAAATAAACGAATTCTTTTTGTTAAGGTAATGTAAAGGTAATATAATTAATAATTACTGAAATTAATTATCGTATTTTAGTGAAATTCAAACACGTCATAGGTAATAAATAATTAAAGCTTGCCAAGATAATATATAATAGATGATAAGTACATTGTTTAATGGAGGTGAATGGTATGGAAGAGCGACGTATTGTGCATATCGATATGGATTATTTTTATGCACAAGTAGAAGTAAGAGATAATCCTAAATTGAGAGGGAAGCCTGTCATTGTCGGAGGAAAAGCAAGTGGACGTGGTGTTGTGACAACGGCCTCATATGAAGCGAGAAAGTATGGGGTGCATTCTGCGATGCCAATGGCACAAGCACATAAACTTTGTCCGAATGGTTATTATATTCAACCTCGCTTTGATGTTTACAGAGCAACCTCTAAAGAAATTATGGATATCTTTAAAAGTTATACTGAAGTCGTTGAACCGTTATCGCTAGATGAAGCTTATTTAGATATCACGCATCTGGTACGTCCGGATCTTCCAGCATCTGCCATTGCACAGTATATTAGAAATGATATTTGGGAAAAGACCGGATTAACCGCTTCAGCCGGCATTTCCTACAATAAATTCCTCGCTAAACTCGCCAGTGGTATGAATAAACCGAACGGTATGATGATTATTAATTATCAAAATGTCCACGAGATATTAATGAACTTAGATATCGGCGGTTTCCCAGGTGTCGGTAAAGCAACCAAAGCCATTATGCATGAACATGGCATCTACAACGGTAAAGACTTATATGAAAAAGATGAACGCGAATTAATACGGATATTTGGTAAACGTGGACATGGATTATACGAGAAAGCCAGAGGACGCGGCACTAATATTGTTAAAGCCCATCGTATCCGTAAATCAGTCGGCACTGAAAGAACCTTTACAACTGACGTTAATGATGATGAAGAAATATTATTGAAAGTCAGAGAGTTAAGTGAGAAGACAGCAGAACGATTGAGTCGTATTCAAAAATCAGGCAAAACTGTAACGGTAAAAATTAAAACACATCAATTTGAAACATTATCGAGACAACGTAGCTTAAGAGATCCGGTTAGAAATGAGATTGATATTTATAATATTGCTTATACACTTTACAACGAACTTAAAGATCCAGAGGTACCCATCAGGCTAATTGGAGTAACAGTGGGTAATTTAGAAAAAACAGAATATCAAAATATGTCGATATATGATTTTCTTTAGAAAAAAATAACCGGTTGAACATTTATTCAGGTAAGTTCAATCGGTTATCCTTTATCTGTTAAATTTTTACCATAGACTGCAAGCATGTCAGATAAACTGTTGTAGTGCTTCAGTAATCTGAAAGTTATCATGGCACAAGCTTTAGCATCATTTAAAGCATCATGGTGTCCATGAAAATCTAAATGATAATAATCCATCATGTATTTTAAACCGTACCGTCGGTTATTAATGGTTCTACGAGCAAGTTGTAGTGAACAGAAGTAAGTCATATTGGGTGTCTGTAAACCTAAGGCTTGAATGCTGGCATGCATTACTGTCATATCAAATGCGGCATTATGCGCAACAACTGGTAAATTATCTATAAACTGCATCATGTAAGGCAACACAAAATTGAAGTCAGGCGCTGTTTCAACATCTTGAGGTTTAATGCCATGTACATTGATGTTTTGATTAGAAAAGTAGTCCTTAGGATTCACTAATGTATAAAACGTTTCAACAATTTCATTTTCAACTACTTTAACCATACCGACGGAACAAATACTTGTACGCTTACCGTTTGCGGTTTCAAAGTCCAACGCAACAAATGCATTTTGGTGTTTCAAAAGTAATTCGACCTTTCTATATGTGATGATTTAAGTAATAAAATACTACTGGATAGGAAAGTGAGAGTCAAGTGTTTGACTTTGATAGTGTTTATAGAATATTTTTAATTAAAGTCTGAGACGTGTTATAATTATTCAGGTTGATATTTAGAGGAGTGAAGCGAATGAGACAATGGACGGCGATCAACTTAGCCAAGTTAGCGCGCAGAGCCAGCCGTGCTGTAGGCAAACGCGGTACAGATTTACCAGGGCAAGTAGCCAGAAGAATTGATAAAAATATACTACGAAATTTAGCAGAACAAGTCGATGATGTTGTATTTATTAGTGGTACAAACGGTAAAACAACCACGTCGAATTTAATAGGTCATACATTAAAGGCCAATAATATAAAAATAATTCATAATAATGAAGGTGCGAATATGGCTGCAGGGATTACATCTGCATTCATCGTACAATCTCAACCAGATACAAAAATCGCAATTATTGAAATCGATGAAGGTTCTATACCAAGAGTGTTAAAAGAAATGACACCGACAATGATGGTCTTCACGAACTTCTTCCGCGATCAAATGGATCGCTTCGGTGAAATTGATATTATGGTTAACAACATCGCAGAAGCCATCAGTCATAAAGGCATTAAACTATTATTGAATGCCGATGATCCATTTGTGAGTCGTTTAAAAATTGCGAGTGAATCTAATGTCTATTACGGCATGAAAGCACATGCACATGAGTTTGAACAAAGTACGATGAATGAAAGCAAATATTGTCCGAACTGTGGTCGCTTATTAGTGTATGATTATATTCACTATAATCAAATCGGTCATTATCATTGCGAATGTGGTTTTAAACGTGAGCAACCGAAGTATGAAGTGTCTAAGTTCACAGTATCTCCTTTTATTCATTTAACGATTGGTGATACAACATTCGATATGAAAATTGCTGGTGACTTTAATGCTTATAACGCCATCGCAGCGTATAGTGTTTTACGTGAATTAGGTTTAAATGATGAATCTATCCGTAAAGGCTTTGAAACATATACATCAGATAATGGACGTATGCAGTATTTCAAATCAGGTTCAAAAGAAGCCATGATTAATTTGGCGAAAAACCCGGCAGGGATGAATGCAAGTTTATCTATGGGCGAACAGCTTGAAGGCAAAAAAGTCTATGTCATCAGCTTAAATGACCATGCGGCAGATGGCAGAGATATTTCATGGATTTACGATGCTGACTTTGAAAAACTAAGCGAACAAGATATAGAAGCAATTATTGTCACAGGTAATCGTGCTGAAGAATTACAATTACGTTTAAAACTTGCTGAAGTGGATGTACCAGTTATTGTAGAACGTGATATTTATAAAGCGACAGCTAAAACAATGGATTATCCAAGTAAGACTGTCGCAATTCCGAACTATACATCACTTGCGCCGATGTTAGAGCAATTAAACCGTTCGTTTGAAATGAGGGAACAAAGATGAATGAATTAACGTTATATCATTTTATGACAGATAAATTGAATTTATATAGCGATATCGGTAATATCATCGCATTAAAACAACGCGCAAAATGGCGCAATATCAAATTGAACGTTGTTGAAGTCAATGAAACAGAAGGTGTAACTTTTGATGGATGTGATATCTTCTTTATCGGCGGCGGCAGTGACCGTGAACAAGCGCTTGCGACGAAAGAATTAAGTAAAATCAAAAGTAAATTGAAAAATGCCATAGAAGAAGGCATGCCTGGATTAACAATTTGCGGCGGTTATCAATTCTTAGGTAATAAGTACATCACACCTGATGGGACAGAGCTTGAAGGCCTAGGTATTTTAGATTTTTATACACAATCTAAAAAAGAACGTCTGACAGGTGATATTGTCATTGAAAGTGATACATTCGGAACAATTGTCGGTTTTGAAAATCACGGCGGCAGAACGTATCATAACTATGATACATTAGGAAAAGTAACGCATGGATTTGGTAATAACGATGAAGACGGTAAAGAAGGCATTCATTATAAAAACTTGTTAGGCACTTATTTACATGGCCCTATTTTACCGAAGAACCATGAAATTACAGATTACTTATTAGAGCAAGCATGTATTCGTAAAGGTATTCCATTTGAACCGCGTCAATTGGATAATACTGCGGAAGAAGGGGCTAAACAAGCCATTGTCGATCGCTTTGAAAATAAATAAGAAATACAAGATAGCACTAAAAGCTATAATTTAAATAAAAAGGGGCTGGGACATAAATACAGTCCAAAAT
>NZ_KV837091.1:0-1570 GCF_001838465.1 Staphylococcus sp. HMSC061G12 | reverse complement strand
CTACGTGCGTGTTGTATATCTTTTATATCAATTGAATAATCAGCTAAATCAGGAGATATTGCTGTACAAAGAAATTCATCTCTATAAAAAACACGTATTTCAGCCATATCATTGGGATTGTAACGAATTAATACATACTCACCTACATAAGCAGCTAGGTTTGTATTACTGTATCTAAAGCCTTGAAAATGAATGCCATCTGAATGAATTTTTCTAGATTTAGGTATTTCTAATAATAATAAATCAAGTTGTTCTAAACTGCTTGGCATATTAGGGAAAAAATGATTACTGTTCCACCGATTGATAGGAGTGCTCTGGATAACACTATGCTCTTTTTGATTATAATCTTCAATTAAAAAGTATCGTAATTTTTCTTCGAAATTTTGAAAATCTATTAAATCGCTAGGAGTATCATTATTGTTTATATATCCAGGAAGTTGCTCTAAGAAAGTTTGGTTAACTGTCTGAAAAAAACGTTCTATTTTCCCGCGACCACGAGGGACACCAACTTTTGAAAACATCAAGTTAATTTTCAAATCAATAGCGACTTGTTCCATGTGATGCGAGGTAAAGTCACTCCCGTGATCTGTGTAGAATTTTTCGGGTATACCACATACTGGCCAATTGGTATTATTCTTATTCCATATTGCTTGGTGTAGTGTTAATGCTGTATTTTGAGCATTAGGAGCTTCAAAACTTATAAAGTATCCTGCAATTGCGCGACTATAGTCATCCATAATAATGGTTAGCCAGGGTCTATTAATATTACCTGTTTGATCTAATATATAAATATCTAGCAAAGTATGGTCGGCTTGCCATATTTCATTGGGTCTTGAGGATTCTCTTATTTGTATTAAATCGTACTTATTTTGATAGTATTTTTCACCTTGGTGAGAGAAATCAATAACAGACTTAGGCATTGCTTTAATAATACTATAAACTTGTTTGTAGCTTGGTTTATCAAAATTATTTTCTATACAATAATTAACGATTTTCCTATGAATTGTAGCAATACTATTTCTTTTATTCTTGAGTGAAAGGCGTTTAATCTCGTCAATTATGTTTTGTTCTAATTTATGATCACCTTTATCAACTCTTGTATTATGAATTAGACCAGTAAGCCCTTCTTCCTTATATAATTTATTCCACCTATAAAGTGTACTTAATGCAATGTCCTTATTTTTAGAAATACTTGATAAAGATTGATTTCCCAAGATAAAAGGTTTTATTATATTGTACTTTTGAGTAGCTTCTTTACGTTTGGCTTCAGAAAAATTAGTTAGATACTTCTCCTTGTTTTTCATCTTCCTTGTCCTCCAATTTATTGAGGTAACGATAAATAGTTGTACGTGAAACTTGCCATTGTTCTGCTATTGTTTTAATGGGTGTGCCATTATCATAAAGCGTCTTAAGTAAATTCAAATCTTGTTTATTTAATTTTTCAGGCCTCCCTCCATATCTTCCTCTTGCACGTGCCGCAATTCGGCCAGCTGAAGAACGTTCTAAAATTAAATTACGTTCAAATTCTGCAAATGCTGCGAATAAATGAAATAATAATTGTCCTGTAGAA
>NZ_KV837090.1:0-801 GCF_001838465.1 Staphylococcus sp. HMSC061G12 | reverse complement strand
GAGTTAGATACCGTTAAATACGAACCGCCGAAAGCACAAAAAGTCGATTTACACACGATCGGTTCAGGTGTCTTAGAACTATCAACGGCACGTAATTATAATTTTCCAAAAGGGGTAGGCTCAGCGGATCATGTCTATGAGACCAAACAAACAATTCAATTTTCTAATACTTATCAACCTAAAGAAATCAAAGGCAAACGCCTTGCAGGTCTGAATAACTATTATGAAGATACTAAAACAGATGAAGGTACAAGTCCATACATGGTGACTATCGTTGACGATAAAATCAAAAAGGTTTCTTTAGATAAAGGCGGCGACCCTGCTATTAAAGACAATCAAAAATTCAAACATGAAAAAGGTTCTTAAACCATAAAAAAAGAGAGCAGCTATTGTTTAGCCGCTCTCTTTTTTAATTTTATGTTAACGCTTTAGTTTTTTGTAAATTAATGATAGGATTACATTAAATAAATGAACGAAAAAGAACACCAGCACTAATTACTGTTGACCGCAGTAATTAGCCGCTACCGATAACACGACTATCGGCGCACTTTAGGTGTCCTGATTTCTTATTCATTTGATACCCTTATCTTACAAGAATAAAAGTAAAACTGCAACATAAATGTATCAAAATGAAACTAGAAAGAAGAGATACTGCTCATTGATGCCAACATCTATGAAGAGTGTAAGCCGTGATAATATCGGTTTACACTCTTTTTTGTTCCTCTAAAGAAAGAAGGAAAAATTCATGGCATATCAATTAGTAAACCTACAAGAACACGCAACATTCGATTCAATTCAAGC
>NZ_KV837089.1:0-22284 GCF_001838465.1 Staphylococcus sp. HMSC061G12 | reverse complement strand
GTTTTTACCTGTCTACTTGACGGGAAGCAGTTCAAGTACGGTCTAAAAGGGATTTGACAGTATTACGATTATTCATCGTTATCTTTTTTATCTCTTTTGTTTCTTTTATTATTGTTGTCATCGTCTTCATCTTCTTCTGAAAGAGACTGACGTTCAGCGTTATATTCATATTTTAAAATGACTGTGATGATTTGGTGATTTTCAATATCTGAAATAATCCAGCGATCAAAATACGTATCGACGTAGTCATTTTTCTGTAAGTTTGTATTATGTGCTTGTAACCATCCGCCGATTGTATCGATATCTTCAGAGTCATCAAACTCGATACCTAATTGATCTGTTAAATCTTCTAACAACACACGACCATTGATTTGGTATGTGTCATCATTTAATTTAATCACATCATTCACTTCATTATCATCGAATTCATCACGGATTTCACCCACGATTTCTTCTAAGATATCTTCCATTGTTAAGATACCAGCAGTTCCGCCGTATTCATCAATAACTAAACTGATGTGTACACGTTCGCGTTGCATTCTGATTAATGCATCACTGATGCGTGTTGTTTCTGAAATCAATGGTAATTCATGAATATAATTTGCAATCTTGATAGGTTTGCCTGAAGCATACTCTGTCAAGAATTCTTTCACATTAATAAAACCTTTGATATGGTCTTTGTCGCCGTCTTCTGTAATTGGGTAACGAGTGAATTGGTATTCTTTAAGTGTCTCTAATAGTTCGTCTACAGTAAAAGGTTCATTTAAAGTGACCATTTGTGTTCTTGGGACCATGACATCTTTCGCTTGTCTCTCATCAAATGAGAAGATGTTTTGCATATAAGCAAGTTCTGTCTGGTTAATCTCACCGCTATTATAGCTGTTGTTGATAATCATTTTAATTTCTTCTTCTGACATCGCGTCATTGTTTTCATCTGGATCAATACCAAATAGACGGATAATCATTCGTGCAGAACCATTCATTAACCAAATTAATGGTTTCATGATTAAGCCGAAATAATAAAGCGGACGTGCATAAAGTAACGCAACTTTCTCAGTGTGCTGAATCGCAAATGTTTTAGGTGCCAATTCACCTAATACTACATGCAGATATGTCACAACTAAGAATGAAATAACGATTGAAATAGTTGTATTCAAAGCATCGGGTAACGGTATCAGTTCAAAAATAGGATGTAATAATTTAGAAAAGACAGGTTCACCTAACCAACCTAGTCCTAAAGATGTAACAGTGATACCGAGCTGACATGCTGATAAGTAGTAGTCAAGATTTGAAATCATTTTCTTGACGACAGCCGCACTGCCGTTGCCTTCTGCAACCATTTCTTCAATTTTAGTAGCTCTGACTTTCACCAAAGCAAATTCTGATCCAACAAACACAGTAGTCAGTGCGATTAAAAATATAAATATTAACAAGTTTATTATGGTCGTACTATCCAATTAGTTCCCTATTGCTAGGGATTCACCTCCAAGTTATATGCCGCTATGTACGGCAATGATGTTTAGCGCATCGTTTTGAGCAAAGTGACAAATGCCTAGTTCATCCTTCCCATTTCCACAGCGACACCTCCCAACTAGCGTAAAATCTAACAAGATTATCATATCATAATCACCATTCAAATAGTAATTTTTTCAGACTGAATTCAAGTTATTTTTTTGGTATTTTATGATACCTCTTTACAAATAAAAATAAACAGCTAAGAAGCGAGTCAGCCCGATAAACAGGCTGTCTCTCTCTTAACTGTTTATTCGAATATACATTTACCTACCACAGTAAATTAGATTCGTGATGCGTGTCATTTCTAATAGCACGCCTTTACTATAATGCGCTAAATTCTCGTAAAATTCAACTCATTATTCATCCATTGATTCAGATGCGGCAATTTCGTCTGCTGTCGGTTTACGTTTAAGGAATCCGTAAATCACTGCAGAGATGGCTGCGCCGACTAAAATCGCTAGAATTGTTTGTAATGAATGGGAGAAGTCAGTACCTAAGATAACAAAGATACCACCATGCGGTGCTCCGATAGATGAACCTAAGCCAAGTGCAATGGCACCGCCGATACCTGAGCCGATCATCATTGACGGAATTACGCGAATTGGGTCAGCTGCCGCAAATGGAATAGCACCTTCTGTAATGAATGATGCACCCATCACAAAGTTAGGTACAATTGAACCACGTTGTGTTTTTGTAAACTTACGTTTAAAGAACAACATTGAAAGTGCTAATGCAATCGGTGGAATCATACCGCCGACCATAGCTGCTGTAATTGGTGCAGCGTTACCTTCTGTTAATGCCGCTGTTGCGAATACGTAAGCTGCTTTGTTGAATGGACCACCCATATCAATGGCCATCATGGCACCAATCACTAAACCAAGTAACATAATGTTTGCTCCTGATAAACTGTTTAAACCGTTTAATAATAAATGGTTCACCCAAGCTGCTGGTGGGTTAAATACATACACCATTAACAGACCTGTAATAGTGACAGATAAAATTGGATAAATTAATGTTGGTTTTAAACCTTCAAGTGATTGTGGCATACGACGCGTCATCACTTTGATGCCTTCTGTTAAATAACCTGCTAAGAAACCGGCAATAATACCGCCGATAAATCCAGAGTCACCGCTCATTGCTAACATACCGCCGACTAAACCAGCTGCCATACCTGGTTTTTCAGCAATGCTGCGTGCGATGAATGCTGATAAAATCGGAATAATTAAGTAGAACGCACTGTTCTTACCAATGTTCCACAATTGTTCAGCAAATGCATTATACTCTGAAGATTTCGGATCGAATGAGTTTGGTCCGAACAAGAATACAATTGCCATTAAAATACCACCGGCAATTACAAGTGGCAACATGTTAGAAACACCGTTCATTAAGTGCTTATAAATTGTTTTGCCGACACTTTGTTTTTCTTGTTTACCGCTTGCTTGACCTTTACCTCTGCCTTCTCTTGCTTTAAATGGTGTACGGTCAGTTGCTAAAGCAAGGTCGATTAATTCTTCTGGACGTTTGATGCCATCAGCAACAGGAACTTCTACGACGTTTTTGCCATCGAAACGATCTGTTTCTACATGCACGTCCGCTGCAACAATAACACCTTGTGCTTTATCAATATCTTCAGTAGTTAAACGGTTTTTAATACCACTTGACCCGTTTGTTTCAACTTTCATTTTGACGCCCATTTTTTTCGCTTGTTTCAATAAAGCATCTTTCGCCATATACGTATGTGCAATACCCGTTGGGCAAGCTGTCACACCGATAACATATGGCTCTTCAGATTCAGCGTCTTTATTCGCTTCAACTGGCGCTGCTTCCTCTTCTTCATCTGGTGCTTCATCGTCTGCACGGTCGATAATTGCCAAAACTTCATCTGGTGTTTCTGCGTTTAACAATGCTTGTCTGACATCGTCATCCATTAAGACACCAGATAATTTAGCTAACGCGTCTAAATGTGTTTGTGCCCCGCCTTCAGGTGCTGCAATCATAAAGAATAAGTGTGCAGGTTGTCCGTCTAAACTTTGATAATCTACGCCGGCTTTTGATTTACCGAAGGCAATAGCCGGCTTTTTCACTGCGTCAACTTTCGCATGTGGAATCGCAATCCCTTCACCGATACCTGTTGTACTTTGCCCTTCACGTGCCATAATCGCTTCTTTGAACGCTTTGACATCGCTTAAAATACCTGCATGGTCTAATTGATCCACTAAAGCATCAATGACACCTTCTTTTGATGTCGCATCTAAATCCATCGCGATTGTCTCTCGCGTTAATAATTCAGTGATTCTCATATTTTCCTCACTCCTATTTCAAGTCCGTTAATTCAATTTCAGAACGTACTTTTTCTATCATTTCTTTGTTTGCTAAATCTTGACTGAACGCTGTTGCTGTTCCAGAGGCTACGGCATTACGAAATGCTTCATGTACATCAAAACCTTGTGCTAAACCTGCTAACATACCTGCAACAGTACTATCTCCAGAACCCACTGTATTTAATACATTGCCTTTTGGTACAGAAGCTTTAATACAATGTTCAGCATCAATGTAAATTGCACCCTCACCGCCAAGTGAAACAATCACTGCTTGTGCACCTTTATCAAGAATAGCTTTTCCGTGTGTCACTACATCATTATCAGAAGTGATATTTGTATCAAACATGACTTCTAATTCATCTTTATTCGGTTTAATAAAGAACGGGGTATATGGTAATACAGTCTCAACCAAGTCTTTTTCAGCATCTACAACTAATTTGGCGCCAGTTTTTTGTGTGATTTTCGCAATTTGTTCATAGGCATTATCAGGAATACTTTTCGGTACACTTCCTGCCACAACAACAGTGTCATCAGCATTCGTGTTTTTAATTTGTGTTAATAACGCTTCAAACGCTTGATTTGAAATTGTAGGTCCACCTGCATTGATTTCTGTTTCTTGACCTGATTTTAATTTCACATTGATACGTGTATCTTCTTCTACTTCAATAAAATCATTTTTAATACCAGCTTGTTGTAAAGCATCTTGGATAAATTTCCCAGGAAATCCACCAACAAATCCCAATGCAGTCGAAGGTGTTTCTAAAGTGTTCAGTACACGCGAAACGTTAATCCCTTTGCCTCCTGCAAATTTATACGTTTCTTTCGCACGGTTAAGTCCGCCTTCTTGAAACGTGTCTACTTTCATAATGTAATCAATCGATGGATTGAAAGTTACTGTATAGATCACTTTATTACACTCCTCTTATCGAATAATGGTTGCGATATGCTTTCATATCTGAACGTTTTAGCGCTTTTTTTGAAGTCAAAATTTCAAACGGTACATCTTTCGGTACATTGACACATGCAAAATACGTAGGTCCGAATTTAGAACTATCAAGCAAGACGAAAATATGATGTCCCACTTTCATTGCAGTTTCTTTCACATAAGCTTCTTGTTCATCTGGTGTTGTCAATTTACCTTCTGTATTCATCCCATTCATGCCGATGAAAACTTTATCAAAATGATAATGTTTCAAAGTTTCAATCGCTCGCGGTCCGACAGAAGCTAATGTGCTTGCTTTTACATCTCCGCCAATAATCAACGTTTTAATTCCACGCTGTAATAATGCTTCGACATGGGTTAATCCGTTAGTAACTGCGACAATTTCTTGTGCTGTAATGTGTTCTATCATTTCATAAGTCGATGTCCCTGCATCAATATAAATACAATCACGGTCTTCAATTTGTGCAGCTGCGATTTTTGCGATTTCACGTTTTTCTTGTAAATTACGTTCTTTCTTCTCTGACATTTTCGGTTCACTCAAGGCTGTTGTTTTGAGCGTGGCACCGCCATGAACGCGTTGTAATTTACCCATTTTTTGTAACTTAGATAAATCTCGGCGAATTGTCGAAGCGCTGCATCCTGTTAAATCAATTATTTCTTGTAGTGTTAAAAATTCTTTTTCTTTTAATAGTTGTATGATTAGTTCAAACCGTTTCTGCGTTATCATATCGCCACCTCATTTCTTCTTTATTATAAGCGCTTTCTTAATCATTTTCAACCAAAAACTTTCAAAATCATTCAAAAACAATCATAAACTATTAAAAAAGATGAGCAAATGCTCATCAACACTGCTCATCTTAATTTGCTTCATGTGTCGCAACATCCGCTACTTTTGCTTTCGTTGCTTGAATTAATTCTGAAACATTCACACCCATTTGGACACCAGGCAGACCTCCGCTTACAAATATTTTCTCATGTTGTTGCGCGGATTGGTCAATCACTGTTGGAAATAGATGTTTCATACCTATTGGGGAACAACCGCCACGAATATAACCTGTTACTTTCGTCAACTCATCTAGCGGAAGCAAATGCAGTTTCTTTTCATCTACTGCTTGTGCCGCATGTTTCATATCTAAATGATGTTCTACTGGAATCACAAACACATATGGGTCGTGATTATTGTTAATAAATAAGAGTGTTTTAAACACTTGATCTGGATTAGCATCAATTAGTTTTGCGACTTCTTGTCCTTCAATATGATCTTTACCCATTTTAAATGTACGCATTTCATAATCGATGCCTTCGCGATCTAAAATACGCATCGCATTTGTTTTCTTCTGTTTCATTGCATTCACCTCACTCTTAATATAGCATGCGAACACAAATCTTGACATAAAAAAACAAGGCGTTCTGACATAACTTCAACTCTATAAGTGAGTTCAGTTGTCATAACTGCCTTGTTTTGGAAAATGCTGAAGCCATTGATGGCTTAATTCATTTGTGATGGAAGTTAATGAAATCACAAATAATGAACTAGATTCAGCTTCACTCTTATGCGCTGCGTCTGCATGTTGTGTTGATGGTCCCCCTGCCGCTTTACGATATGTTGGCGGTGCATCTGAGGCTGAATAATCAGATGAGACCTGTTTGTCACTTTGCATAAATGTAGATACTCCATTTTGGAATTTTGCGAGTTCATTTTCATTTGTGACTAATACTAATAAGAAAATCAAACAACATGAAAGAATGGCAGCGGACACCCATAAAATAAACGCTCTCATTCCTAATACCTCTTAACCTCTATTTCGTGATTTCAATATTAACATAAAAAACATGACATTTTGGTAGGTAGTAAGCTATTTAAACCAAATGTAATATACGTAACATATGTAACAGAACCGACACGAAATGTAGTGAGATAAAGTTGAGTTGTGTAAGAGCTTTCAATAGTGTTTTAACTGTCTTTCAGAAGTTAAATTAAATTATATTCTCTTTTTATCATACTCATAAAATGACAAAGCAGCGTCTTGTATGACAATATATTACGATTGAGTATGATTATCAAAGAATTATTACAAAAATAAAACGAGCAACCTGATGTTAGATTGCTCGTTTATATGACGGTTATACTTGTGCTTGAATTGCCGCTTCGCCCTGTTCAATCGCAGTTTGAATGAAGTTATGTGCCGCTTCCAGTTGTTTTTGTTCTTCATTAGACAACTCAATCGGCAAACGCTGTTTCACACCGTTTCTATCAACCAGTGTCAATAAACTTAATGCACCATCGACTAATCCATAAGCACCTTGAACTAATCCACTGACGGGTTCAATACTATGTTCATCAAATAAAATCGATTGTGCAAGTTGAACAGCCGCTCTTGAAATCGCTGAGTTTGTCCAACCTTTTTTCTTAAAGACATCAAACGCGACTTCGTCAATTGCCGTAGAAATCGCTCCGCGGTCAATTGGCGCATGACCCGTTAATTGTTCAAATTCTGGTAATTCAATCCCATGAATACGCACGCGACTCCAGATTGGCACACAATGTGAACCATGTTCTCCTAATACAAAACCTTCTACATCTTTAGGATCCACATTGTAGTGATCAGCAATTAAAGTACAAAAACGTGCTGACTCTAAAATGGTACCTGTACCGATCACTTTATCAGATGGGTAGCCTGCTTGATGCGCAAGATACGTCATCGCATCCACTGGATTTGAAATTAAAATGACGATAGCTTCTTTCGTCACAGCTGATAATTGTCTAAACACATCATTCACAATAACGCTATTCGCTTTAGTAAGTAAGGTACGATCTTTCATGTCTGGTGTCGAAGCCGCACTCGCTGACACAATCACCACATCCGCATCCACTAAATCTTGATAACCGCCTACATGAATTTTTGTGCGATGTGTATGATTCAAACCTTGTATGTGATGATGGTCCAACACTTCACCTTGTGCTAAGTTTTCATTCGTATCAATCACGACAATTTCTGAAAAATGTCCTAAATATTGTGCATCAGTTAAGACTTGGCTGCCTACACGTCCTACACCAATAATTCCTAATTTAGCCATATTCATTCGACTCCTTTACTTCGCTTCATATGGTATTACGTCTTTACCGTATTCTTTCTTAATGAATTCTTTCATGTCTTTAGACTGTAATACTTTGATGAGTTCTTGGAATTTTTTATCGTCTTTATGACCTTCTTTAACTGCTAAAATATTCGCAAATGGTGATGATTCATTTTCCATCACAATCGCATCTTTCGAAGGTGTTAAACCATTATCAATCGCATAGTTTGAGTTCATAATAACAGCAGCACCTTCACCGCTTTTATATGTTTTTGGCAAGAACTCTGCACCTTGTTGATTATTGAATTTTAAATCTTTTTTATTTTCAACAATGTCATCGAATTTCGCATCTTCAATTTTCACGCCATCTTTGATTTTAACTAAGCCTTCATTAACGAAGAAAGATAAGAAACGTCCTTCTTCAGCGGGGTTGTTTGAAACATAGATTGTTGAACCTTTTGGAATATCTTTGATGTTTTTATATTTTTTACTGTAAACACCCATTGGTGTTGTGAAGACTTTACCGACTTCTTCAATTTTATAACCATGTGACTTTCTTTCAGCCTTTAAATAAGGAACGTGTTGGAAAAGGTTCGCATCCACGTCTCCTTTATCTAATAATTTATTAGGTACTTTATAATCATTAACGACTTTAACTTCTAAATCATACCCTTTATCTTTCATAGCTTTTTTCGCATGTTCTAATACCTCACCATGCGGAGCTGGAGAAGCTGCTACTGTGATTTCCTCCTTGTCTCCACCTTTGCCGCACGCTGCGAGTACGACCAGTAATACCAATAACCCGATTAAACTACTTACTTTCTTCATTTCCACTGCACCATCCCTATGTAATATTTATCAAATCACCTTTACCAAAAGAAAAAAGCCTTCTCATTAAAGTAAGAGAAAGCTTTCATTCTTTCTCTCATCTTCAAAAGTCTATGACTTTTTGTGAATTAGCACCACTTCGTTTACACGATGGTTGCTGGGCTTCGTCGGGCACATCCCTCCGCCTCTCTTGATAAGAGTTCTATTTGATTGAATTGTATTAAGGTTACCACCAGTGACACATTTCGTCAATGTCATTTTCAAATTTTTCAGATAAATAAATATTAAAAGCATGCTGTTGCAAACACAACAGCACACTTTCTATATCATACTCTAACTTTGTTTCAACTTTCTGTTTTTTCTAATGGTCTTCTCAACCATAATAATCACAATCCCTAATAACATGACTGTCACGGACATATACAATGGAAATTCTAAGTTCACATCATATAATGTACCTGCAACGAGCGGGCCTGCGAAGTTCCCCATACTTGTGAAGGTAGAGTTCAAGCCTCCTGCTAACCCTTGACGATTACCCGCAATATTCGAGAAGTAATTCGTTATAGCTGGACGTATCATATCAAAACCGATAAATACTATAAAACTGATAATCATAATTGACCAGTAATGATGTGCAACAATCAATAAAAACAACATAATTGCTGAATAAAGCAGTGATAATTGTATAAATGTTAATTCTTTAAAGTACTTCATAAATTTATCGAACAAGAAGATTTGGAAGATCGCACCTGCTAAGCCACCGCCTGTGATTGCGATAGAAATATCTTTTGGCGCGTAATGTGCTTTATCTGCAGTATATAATGGATAAAGTGTTTCAAATGCTGCAAGTCCGAATGCTAAAACGAACGTAATGATTACCGGGGTAATAAAAGCTTTGATATTAATTTTAGCTAAATCTTGCGGTTCGATAACTGTATGGAAACCATCTGTCGTTTCGCGTTTTGCACCTTGGATAAAGAATAAAGAACAAAAGAATGCTACGACACCTAGGCTCCCAGCGAAGTAGAATGGCAAACGGTGAGAGAACTCTGCCATAAAGCCGCCAAAGCCCGGTCCTAAAATGAAGCCGGAGTTAATAATTGCTGACATATAGCCGAAGTTTTTCGCTTTATCTTCAGGACGTGAGATATCTGCGATCATACCTGTAACACCAGGCATTACCATACCTGCACTGAAACCACCGATAATTCTTGAAACAATCAAAAGCGGATAGTTACTGCTCATCGCAAAGATGAATTCAGAAACAGCGAATAGTACTAAACCGATACAAATAATTAATTTCTTCCCTAATTTATCAGCTAAGTTGCCTCCGAATGGCGAAATTACCATTTGCGCTAACGCAAAGGCCGCAACAAGAATACCTAAATCACTTCCATTTAAACCTAAATCCTTTAAATAGACAGGTAACACCGGTACAACTAATCCGATACCTAAGAAGACTAGAAAAATATTAAAATATAAGGTGATTAATTGCTTACTCATGATTTCCTCCTTTATTGCGTTGTTTGATTCAGTCAAATTTTTCGTGACTACCTATTATACACCATAGTTATTCTGCGGCTCAATCAAATAATATTGAATTATTTTAGTCTAATTCTCCCCTCATTTCTTTTTTCTATGCTTAACATGTCTTTTAAATGCTATACTTTTAATTGATATCTAGGCTGAAAACCTGTAATATATTCATCTAAATACGTCTGAAACACGAGTATTGTTGTTTTCAGATAATCCATCCGTTAACAGGGATGTTTAAAGAGAGGACTTTGAAATGCAATCACGTTATATTGCACGCATATTATTTGTGATATTAATGCTGCTGACATTGCCTTTAAATCAATTTTACCAATTCATGGCATTAAACTTATTCTTAGCATATATTCCTTTTGAACTCGTTTGGTTACTTAAGCTATTTATACCGAAGCGACGTTTCGAATGGCCGCTATTTATTGTTTTCGCAGCAATCTTTGTCTTAATCTTCCCGAATACCTTTTATATGGTGACAGACCTTATCCATCTTAATCAATTTGCATTTACGATTATGGAAGGGGTCAGACCTATAGAATGGTTGTACTTTACCTTCTTAGTCGGTGGCGTCTGTTTTGCAGTTTATTGTTATATTTTGATTAACATTGAGTTATTCCATTTAACCAATAAACCTTTATTCAATTACATTATCGTCATTGGCTTAATGTTTGCGAATAGTTTAGGAATTGCGATGGGACGATTCTTGAGATTCCATAGTGTCTACTTAGTCACTCAACCACTTTCTATTATCAGAGATGTTGTTCAATTCTTAGACGCGAAAGGTCTTTTCTTCTTATTCGTTATGACCTTGCTACAAGCAATGATATTGATCATGGTGAAAGGAGTGCGCATGGCAAAATGACAATGCAACTTCTTGTTTTTATTGCGGTACTGATAGTTATCCAATTGATTATCGGACACTTTATCCATGAGATTGGTTTTTCATTTCTTGTCAGTATCGGTTTAATGCTACTGCCATTAGGTATCGGCATCTACTTGCTTCAAATCGCTTATTTTGAACAAAAGTATCCGAATTGGGAAGTACCATTCAATGTAAAACTACGTTTGAAATATATGTATCTTTTAACGTTCGTAGAATATATAGCGCTTTATGTGTGTTTCTTTGTATGGTAATACTAAAACCTACATGTTATTTCTATAGAAAAGACGATGGACCTGATGCCATCGTCTTTTTGAATTCATTATGATTTTATATTAAACCTAACCATTTCCAGTATGTGAAACTGAAGATCAGAATCAAGATATAACCTACTACTGTTAATGGAATACCTGCTTTCAAGAAGTCTTTAACTGTAAATGTACCTGAACCATAAGCTAACATGTTTTGTGGTGCACTTACTGGTAATAAGAAACCGAAACTAATTACAAATTGTTGGATCAACACAAAGCCGATGCTTTGATCGCCTAAATGTAATGTTGCTGTTAAAGAAATAAAGACTGGAATCAAAGCAGAAGATAAACTTGTTGCACTTGCGAAACCTAAATGAATTAAGATATTAAATAAAGTAATCAATGCGATTGTCGCAATCAATGGTAAATGTTGTAAGCCCATTAAACCGAACGTCTTATCACTTAACCACTGCGCACCGCCAGTATTTAATAATACGTTTCCGAGTGAGATACCAATACCAAAGACAATAATTGTTCCCCATGGAATATGTTTCTCCGCTTCTTTCCAACTCATCACACCAATTTTAGGTGTTAACATAATTGCCATCGCAACTAAAGTGATTGAAGATGAATCAATCGGATGTAATATTTTCTCAGTTGACCAGAATAATAATAATAAAACAGAAATCACAATCAAACGCCACTCACGTGGTGACACTGGGCCTAATTTATTTAATTCTTTCTGAATTAATTCTTTACCGCCCTTCACTTCTTTTTGTTCTGGCGGCATAACTTTCAACATAATGAAGTAAAGTGCAATCGACATTAAAATAGACCAAGGTGCTGCATATAAGAACCATTGTCCCCATGAAATATCATGACCAAAACTTTGGTTGATAAAATTGACCGCAACGATATTTTGAGCCGCTGCTGTCTTAATACCGATGTTCCAAATAGATACTGCTTGTACTGCAGTGATAATTAATAAACCTGCAAGCTTACTTTCTTTAGAAGCTTTAAACGCCGCAATCATCCCTAACAAAATAGGTACAACTGCACCGGCACGCGCTGTCGCAGATGGTACGAAGAACGCTAAAATAATAGATACTATAATTGCACCCGCCACAATGCGATTAGTCTTATTACCCACAATCGATAAGACCAATAATGCTAAACGTTTATGCAAATTAGTAATCTGCATGGCAGCTGCTAAGAATAGCGCTGCTGCTACTAAAGCAACTGCTGAAGTTGAGAAACCACTGAATGCTAACTTCAAAGCATTGCCTGTTCCGAATAAATCCGCACCATGTAAAGCGGCACCATTTGCTTTAGGGTTCCCTAGTTTTTCTGCTAAATCTTGTACAGGACTAAATCCTAATAATAGTATGATCAAAGCTACAATCATCGTTGAGGATACTGGATAAGAGACCGCTTCCGTCACCCACATAATGACCGCAAAGGCTAAAATCGCAAGTGACATTTTAGCCATTACCGGAATACCGCTCACTGGTATCAACACTATCGCTATCAATACGATAAAACTGATGATAATCCATAGCGGCTTTACACCCTTTTGCTTCTTGTCAGATTTCACTGATGCTTCCTTTCTTGCCATATTGATTTCCTCCCTTATTTGCTTAATGTACTCAAGAAGTACGTATTTTAAATATTTGAAAAGACGGTACGCTTATCCAGTCCCATACATTCGCACACCATTTTTCGAAATATTTAATCATTTTCAAGTCCATTATAACAAGAATGCGGTTACAAAAAGAGGGTTATTCGAAAATTTGTAGATTTTTTCACAATAAAACGAGAAAGTACAAAAAAGAGACGAACGCATTAGAATCGTCCGTCTCCTGTTCCAATATATAATAATTTACTTTACCACATAGTTTATGAATACTTTAAAGCACTTTTTACTTCTTCTACCGCATCTGCTGAAGCTTTTAACTGTGCTTTTTCATCATCAGAAAGTTTTGTTTCAATAACTTGTTCGACACCATTTTCACCGATTAATGTCGGAACACCTAAACAAATATCATTAAAGCCATATTCGCCTTCTAAATACGTAATTGCAGGTAATACACGTCTTTCGTCTTTAAGTATCGCTGCAGCCATTTCAAAAATCGCTGCGGCTGGCGCATAATAAGCTGAACCGTTGCCAAGCAAGCCGACAATTTCAGCTCCGCCTTTACGCGTACGGTCCACAATCGCATCGATTTTATCTTGTTCCAATAGTTCAGTGATTGGCACACCACCTACTGTAGTCGTACTTAATAACGGTACCATTGTATCTCCGTGGCCACCTAGTACTAATCCCGAAACATCCGTACGCGCAACATCTAATGCTTCTGCGATAAATGTACGATAACGTGCTGTATCTAAAATACCTGATTGACCTAACACACGATTTTTAGGGAAACCTGACAATTTATATACTGCATATGTCATCGCATCCACAGGATTCGTCAACACGATAATCGTGCTGTCCGGCGCATAAGTTTTAATACCCTCTGTCACTTGTGCCATTACCGATTCATTAATTTGAATCAAATCATCACGACTCATTCCAGGTTTACGTGCGACACCTGCAGTGATCACCACAATATCTGAACCAGTAATATCTTGATAATCAGATGTCCCTTTAATTTTGTTGTTGAAATTGAAAATCGGTCCGCTTTCCGAAATATCCAACGCTTTGCCGCGTGCTGGTTTTTCATTTTCAGGTTTATCTAATAACACCACATCTGCTAAAGTTTTTTCAGCTAACATAAATGCTAAGGTTGCACCTGTATGACCTGCACCAATAATTGCGACTTTTCTTTTCCCCATCTTGAATCCCCCTCAATACGAATTTATTTTTCTTTATACATTCTTATTTACTTTAAGAATATCAAAGCTAGTCCTATTAATAAAGAAAACGTTTTCGTTTCTTTTGAATTCTTTATGACAATACAAAACTCCCTCTATATAGAGTGTTGAAAAACACTTATAGAGGGAGTTATTTTACTTATTTAATTGCTTAGTATCTGCCCGCAAATTGCGCAGTTGCTGAGATGGTAAACATGAGACCGACGAAGATTGTTAACACTAATAATAAAATCATCGTACGTGTGTAATGCTTAATAAACGCAACGAATAATAACACTGCGTTATAGATAAAGAAAATACCGAATAATGTCAGTACAACAGTTGGTGCTGAAAAAATCGTCGTAAAGAAAAAGACGATAATCGCAAAAATAATATATGGAAAGACGATAAGGTTACGTTCAAAGCGCATGCGCGCACGTGATTGTTCTTCTGAATTCATTTCTTATTCTCCTTTATTTCACTTATCAAGGGATGTCTTGACCTAAGACTGCAACATAAATATCAAACCATTCTTGATCTGTTAAAGTCAGTTCTAACCCTTTTACCGCATCTTGCATACGTTCAATTTGACTTGTACCCATGATTGGCATTATCGTAGCTGGATGTTTCACCAACCACGCTGTGACAATACTAGCTGGAGCCACATTATATTTATAAGCAAGTGGGCTGATGATAGACATGACACGTTTAGATTTAGCATCTTCTACATTCAGTAATTTACCGCCTGCAAGCGGACTCCATGCCATAATTTTAACGTCATCTCGATACATATGATCAATTGTTCCATCATAAATAGGTGCTGCATGATACGGTGAAACTTCTAGTTGATTCACTGCGATATGCAGTTTATGTGATTTAATACCTTGGTTCAGCAAATCATACTGTGTGTTATTAAAGTTAGAAACACCGAATGATTTAATTTTACCTGCTTCTACTAAAACATCAAGCGCATCTCTGACTTCATTTGGATCCATGAGCGGAGATGGACGATGAATCAACAACGTATCAAGTACATCTGTTTGTAGATTCTGCAATGAACGGTTCACCGCTTCTACAATATGTTGTTTGCTTAAATCGTAACGATGGCCATCAAATTGTGCGAATTGATCGGTCGGCAAGATAATACCGCATTTCGAAACTAATTCAATTTGGTCTCTGAGTTCAGGTGACAAAGCCAATGCTTCTCCGAATAACTGTTCACAACGATAATCGCCATAAATATCTGCATGGTCCATTGTCGTTACACCTAATTCGACTAACTGGTGCAAATAACGGTTTAAGTCTTGGGTTGTCATCTGCCAATCATTTAATCTCCAAAAACCTTGAATCATCTTTGAATAAGTTACGTTACGATTGATTTTAACACGATCCATTGCGTTTACCCCTCTCACTCATTTCATTTTTATTACAACTTATGTTAGCGCTTGCTAAATTTAAAAATGAGGTTCACTATAGTGTAGTAGGGATGCATAATGGATTAAAATATTTTAGTATTGTATTCCCTACAAATTCCTTGTACTATTAAACGTTGTATTCATTATAGTGTTACCTTGATATGCACGTCAATTTTCAAGTGAACTGCAATGCATCTAATTGATTGCGTAAACGCTCTTTATCGAGTTGTTCACCAATCAATACAATAGTATTTTGCACCTCATCTTGAATCGGCTCGTAATCTGGCAGCCCATTGGCGAATTGGAATAAATACGTTGTTTCTGGTGCATCTCTGAATCTTACATAACCTTTCAAACGATAGACGTTGTCTGGCAAACGTAGGATAAACTGGTAAAACATTTGTCTATCTATAGGCGAAGTAAAGGTATACGCAATTGAGCTGATACCATGATGATGTAAATGTTGGTGTTTTGGCTTCATATTGACTGGCTCTAACGCCTGCAATTCATCAATATTGACTTGACCATAGGTTGTAAAGTAGATGGCATCATTCGAATTGATTTGTTTTAAAGCTTCGATCAGCACTTGTTGCTCATCTTGGCTGATTAAATCTGTCTTATTGACAATCAGCGTTTGACTGACTGCAAGCTGTTCTTCCATCAATGCTTGCGTTGATTCAGAATAATCCGCACGATGTAAAAATCTAGGTGCATCAACTAAACCGACCACAAGCGGCGGATTCACATAGTCAGTAAGCAATGGATCATAGCAAGCTTGGATGAGTTGAAGCGGATGTGCAATCCCTGTGGCTTCAATAATGACGAATTGTGACTGATTTTGATTGATTATTGCTGATAGTTGCGCGATAAGGTCTTGTTGTAAATCACAACAGACACATCCGTTCTGCAAGGAAATCGTTTGAACTTTATCTCCTAAAATTTTACTATCGACATCGAAATCACCAAATTCGTTCATAATTACAGTGATTTTCTCATCTCTTTTTAATAATTGCTCAGTATAATATTTAAGGAAAGACGTTTTACCGCTTCCTAGAAAACCTGTTACAATACAAATAGATAATTTACTATTATTATTTCGTTCCATTTTTAACACTCATTTCTAAAGGACTTAATGGTACAATCATTAATGGACATATTATATTATGTTACAACTTGATTTAATGCAAGATATCTTCTAAAATCAATGCATGCTTTAATTTTAACATGGCTTGTGAGGAGTCGACAAAATAGATAAAATTTCCATTTTTGTCACTGCTCAAACTTTCACAACAAGACGGAACGAATTCCGGTACACAGAAAAATATAACGGATAGAATGTCTGGAGGAGAACTTATGACTGAAAAACTTAATTTAGGCGGACGTTTATGCTTTAGTTTGTACAACGCTCAAAGACAAGTAAATCGCTACTATTCAAATAACGTTTTTAAGAAGTACAAATTAACTTACCCGCAGTTTTTAGTATTAACAATTTTATGGGAAGAATCACCAGTTAATGTGAAGAAAGTCGTTACTGAACTTGCATTAGATACTGGTACAGTATCCCCACTTTTAAAAAGAATGGAACAAGTAGATTTAATCAAAAGAGAGCGTTCTGAAGTCGATCAACGTGAAGTGTTTGTTCACTTAACTGAAAAGAGCGAAGCAATCGAAGAAGATCTAGGCGGTGCTTGTAACCACTTAGGCGATATCTCAGGATTAAACAAAAAAGAAGAAAAAGAATTGAATCGTTTATTAGATAAACTGATTGATTCTTTAACTAAGCAAAACTCATAATTTCGAATGCCATTAAAATTAGAGTGATAACTTGCATTTTTAGTTTTTTCACTTTTAAATAAAGCAAAAACAAAGCGGTTGAGACTTCTGTCATAGAGGTCTCAACCGCTTTTTCTATTTCTTCATTTTACTTCTCAGCGTTGGATTCAGTGTGCTTATCTTTTGAGTAAATACATAGTCTTATCGATTTAAAGTCACCATGTCATAAAGTGCACCATGTTGTTGAAGCAAACTGTCATAAGTGCCACTTTCAATAATTTGACCTTCAATCATGACGATAATGCGATCAAATTGAGGTAACAATTCTAAATCATGCGTTGCGACAATAAGCGTCTCACTTTCGGTAAAGAGACGTTGCATCACACGATGGCTATTATGCCAATCTAATGCACGTGTCGGTTCGTCTATCAGCCAAACAGGTGCTGTTCTTAAGAATAATCTCGCAAGACAAATCCGTTGCAATTCTCCACCTGATAGCCCTTCCCCACTCATGGTAATTTCATAGTCTAAATCAATATACGCTAAACCTAAGTCATCTAAGACAGCACGCATTTCATTATCGCTGTAATCTGATAATAAATTATCACGCACTGTGCCATCAAAGAGTTGTTGGTGCTGCAATAAGACATTAAACGTCTCTGCTTTAGACGCTTCAGACATCTCATATACTGATTGACCTTGATAAGTAACAGAACCTTGTGTTGTTTGATATAAACCAGCCAGCACTTGCAGTAAAGTACTCTTACCTGAACCTGAAGGTCCGATAATCGCAAGCTTTTCACCAGGTTGGATATCTAATTGAATATGTTCTAATACCTTTGTAACTTGATGTTCATATTGGAAAGTCACATCATCAACTGCTAGTATCTGCGTATTATTCACCTGTTTTGAACTTTCAGGTGTTTCTGGCACTTCTTGCAAGACCTCTTCAATTTCTACTAATGCTTGGTCTGTATCTGCTTTAAAGTAAGCCACATTACTCATCGTTACCGCTTGTTCAAATAACGTCAACAACATCAATACAATACTTGTTAAATAGATGACATCTAATTGTCCATTTTGAACTTGTATGACACCTAACCAAACACAAAAGAACAAGGCTAACATAGAAACTAAATCTAACATAAATTCATAAAGCGTTAAGAAGCGTTGTTCATTACGTTGTTGATGGCTGTATTTAGAGAGTGCCTTAAGTACAGATTGATGATAAGGTTTTAATTGTTTGAATCGTGCTAGTTCTTCATAGCCTTCTTTATAGTCGTAGAAGCGGCTTAAAAATGATGATTCATCTTGAGCTGCTCGTGCGTTCAATAATTGTGCACGCTTCGCAGAAATCCAAGGTAAGACACCTAATGAAATCAACATACTGACTAATAATAAGACGGCATGCATCCAAGAAAAGAACCACAAGGTTAATATCGTAATAGCTGCCGTGATACCAATGACCACTGGCGGATAATAAACGCGTAAATAAATATTCTGTAACGCTTCAACGCGTGATACCATTCGTGCAATCAAATCACTGGATTTAAATTTACGATAAATATCCGGTACAACTTGAATCAAGCCTTTGAAGAATTGTGTTCTGACGTCTCTTAACATCGTGAAAGTTGTTCGATGTGAGTATAAACGTTCAAAATAACGCATAATCGCACGGATAATCCCAAACATTTTCACGCTGACCACTAAGACAATCAAACCATATAACGGTACATTTTTCGCAGCTTGCGCAATCATTAAACCACTTAAAAAGAACATACCGATTGCGACTAAACTACCGATGACTCCAAACAATATCGCTAAAGCTAAATCTTTATCTAACTTAAATTGAATGCCGCGTCGTTTCATTGTCTATCACGTCCTTTGTCTCTTTGCGTGGAAATGACTTGATCATCTGTAATCATATGGCCACCTTCCATATAAATACGACGTTGTGCCATACGAATTGTACTTTCACGGTGTGCAATCATAATAACGGTACTTTCTTTAAAATAAGTATTCAGTGCTTCTTGAATCGTACGCTCTGTCCAAACATCTAAACCTGTGGCTGGCTCATCAAAAACAACCAATTCTGGTTGTGCTAACAATACACGCGATAATTCAATACGACGCATTTGCCCGCCTGATAACATCTCGCCGCCTTCTCCGATATACGTTTCAATACCTTGAGGCAATTGATTGATTTTTTCCATTAAACCAACCGCTGCTAACACCTCAATCACCTTTTCATCCTCAACCGCTTCAAACATTGAGACGTTTTCTTTAATTGTCGCATTGAAAATATAAGGTTGTTGACTCAACACACCCATTTTTAAGTGTTCGGATTGAAAAGAAACATAGCCATCTGTCGGTTGTCTGTGCTGTAAAATCAATTCAGAAAGTGTCGTCTTCCCTGCACCACTTGGACCGACTAAGGCAATCTGTTCACCTTCATAAATATTAAAGCTCACATCTTTAACTGCTGCTCTATCTGCTTCTGGATAACGATAAGATACATGTTCCAACTGAATCAACGCCTCTTGTTTAGGATTGACGTGTTGTTTGGTTAAAGTAGCGTCATCCATTTCTTGATCAAGCGCATCGAATACGACATCTGCTGCTCCTTCACTTTGTTTACCAGTATGGAATGCTTGGCCAAGGTCTTTAATAGAGTTGTAGAACTCTGGTGCTAAAATAATCGCAATCGCAGCTGTTTCGAAAGTAAGATTATGAAAGAGCACCAAACCAAGCCCTGCTTCTAGCGCAACTAAACCAATACCTAACAAACTGATAAATTCCAATAGCAACCCAGATAAAAAGGCGCTGCGTAAAATATTCATTGTTAAATCTCTAAAGCGTGTGCTTTCTTGATAAATAGCTTGTTCAGCTTGTTTAGAACGGTTGAATAATTTTAAAGTGACTAAGCCTTGCGCTAAGTTTAAGAAGCGCTGGCTGAATTGTGTTAAATAAGTCATTTGTTCCTTAGATTCATCACGTGTTTTTAATCCGAAAATGATATAGAACACAGGAATAAAAGGCGCTGTCACCATCATAATAATCGCAGTATTCAAATGAATAAAACACATCGCAATAATAATCACTACAGGTACAAGTACTGCTTTAAACACTTGAGGTAAGTAATCTTGATAAAATGGCGTAATTCCATCAATGCTTTCAGTCATCACACTCATTTGAGCACCGACAGGTTGTTTCGTGTGATGATCTACCATACGACGACGCAGTGTGCCTTTCACTTTATATGCGAGTTCTGTCCCCATCCATTGATTGGACATATTCAATACTGCACGTAATAATAAAGCGGCCAATAAAATCATCAATAACGTTGAAATATGGTAATGATGCGAATTCTGAATCAGCATTTTATCTAACACTTTCGCAATGGTCACATTTTGTACGACTACAATCACAGCTAATAGTGCACAAATGATACCCATGACGATGGGGTATTGCTTGTATTTCAGTGCGTAACGCATTAAATGTTTCATCTTTTTTCACCCTTTTTATTTAATCAGGCATCGATTAATTTTGACACAATAAAGGTGGAACACGTATGTATGTCATGCATACTTGTCCCACCCACTTTACTGTCGTTTCATCTTTAATTAATAGATATCAGGACGTCTTATGTCCTTAATAGTCATTTGTGTCAAAAATGTCTTATCTTCAACTTAAAACATATAAGTAGAATTTTCAATTTATTCGACTCAAAATTAATTTCAAATAAGAAATTAACCTTCAAAGTTTTGTCATAATTTTTGAAAGACCTACATCTTAAGTCTTATCTTTCAATTTACTACGAGAATTAGTAGCACAAAGATTTTTTTATGTGCTATCATAAAAGTTGTTTCAACTGGTATTTACATACATTCATACAAAATATATTTTGAAATAAGGAAGGTACACTATGTTATTGTTAGAATTACTCAAAGCGCTGATTTTGGGGATTGTCGAAGGTTTGACAGAATTTGCGCCTGTATCCTCAACAGGACATATGATTCTTGTAGACGACATCTGGCTGAAATCGACGAGCTTCTTAGGATCAGAATCCGCATTCACCTTTAAGATCGTCATACAGTTAGGTTCTGTATTTGCGGCAGCGTGGGTATTTAGAAACCGTTATTTTGAAATGTTCCATCTTGGAAAGTATAAACATACTGCACCATCTACGGAACATACTGAAGGAGAAACTTTAAGCAGAACGGCTCAATCTAAACACAAACGTCTAACGATTTGGCACGTTTTAGTAGGGATGATTCCTGCTGGTGTTTTAGGTTTATTATTCGATGATTTAATCGAAACATACTTATTCAGTGTGCCGACTGTTATGATTGGACTTTTATTAGGTGCGTTCTATATGATTTTCGCACAAAAGTTCAGCCGTCGTTATGCACACCGTGAGCACCTTGATCAAATTACTTATGTTCAAGCATTTATTATTGGTTTATCACAAGCAGTTGCGATGTGGCCAGGGTTCAGTCGAAGCGGTTCAACAATTTCAACTGGGGTATTAATGAAATTAAACTATAAAGCTGCCTCTGACTTCACATTTATTATGGCTGTACCAGTTATGTTAGCCGCAAGTGGTTTATCATTGGTAAAACATATGGAATATATTCATTTAAATCACATTCCGTTTTACTTAATCGGCTTTATTGCCGCATTCTTATTCGGATTATTATCTATCCGCTTATTCTTAAACTTAATTAACCGTATTAAATTGGTACCTTTTGCGATTTACCGTATTATTTTAGTTATCTTTATCGCAATCCTTTATTTCGGATTCGGAATCGGAAAAGGCATTTAATTGATACACTCGCCAGCATTGAATTTCGGCTCTATAATAAATTCGGTTGATGAGATA
>NZ_KV837088.1:0-763 GCF_001838465.1 Staphylococcus sp. HMSC061G12 | reverse complement strand
AATTATACTATAAATTCAACTTTGCAACAGAACCTTCTGATTTATGGTTTGATGAAAAAAGACCGATGCCCATGAAATCTTTGAAAAATAGTGACAATGTTTTATATTTAGGAAGTTTATCTAAAACGGTAAGTCCTGGTCTGCGTATTGGATGGATAGTAGCAGATAAAAATGTAATTAATCACTTATCTGATTTAAAAATGCAGAATGACTATGGTGCTAGTTCTATATCACAATATATTGCCACAAAATGGCTAAATACTTATCATGAAAAACATATATCTGAATTAAAATTAGAATTAAAAAAACGTAAAGATATATTTATAGACGCCCTAAAAACTCATTTATCTATGTATGGTAGTTGGAATGACCCTAGTGGATCATTTTATATTTGGTTTGAGTTCTCTATATCAATAAACGTAAAAAAATTGTTTAATGAATCTATAAAAGAAAATATACTTATACAACCTGGAGAAATATATGATTCTAACTACAAAAACTACATTCGATTTTCTTACTCATACATTGATGAGAATGATATTAATAGAAGTTTAAAAAAATTAAGTAATATTATTAAAAAAATTAGAAATTGATTCCTAAGAACTTTCTTTACTTTGCATTCCTCTACTAACCAGTGTTATAATTTGATTAACAAATAGTGTACTAACATGATAAACACCGAGCCCGATAACTACTGCGAATAGTTATCGGGCTCTTTTGGTGTATTAGCGGTTCTGTTGCAAAGTTGAATTTATAGTATAAT
>NZ_KV837087.1:0-849 GCF_001838465.1 Staphylococcus sp. HMSC061G12 | reverse complement strand
TATTGACCCGACTGAATATATTTATCAAATTTTTTATATTTGGAATCAAAAAGAATACTTAGCAAGTGAAATTTATGATTTAACTGAACAAGAAAAAGAAAAAATAAATCATCAAATGATAAACGAAATCGAGGAAGAAAAATGATATTAAATTGCGATAAGTTTTTTGTAGAAGAGTTACAAAAATATGGTTACGACATTGATTATAAAAAAATAATGGATATATATAAGGCTTCTAGAAATTCAGAAGGTTTTAAAAAAAGACAAGCTAAAAAAGAAAGAGAATCTATTGAATTACAAAAGCATATTACTGAATTTTATAACTAACGTTAGCTCATCAAAGCTAGCGTTTTTTTTATGCTTTTTTGCCCCTGCAGGAACTATAGCGTTCAACCAGCATGGTTGCCCATTTTTTATGCCAATTTTTAAATTTGCATGTAGATGGGCAGTGTCTAAAAAATTCAACACTGGTTTTGCTCAAATTTTTGTTTGTGAAAAGCAATTATTTTTATTCGGCTCTTATTTGCGTTTTAAGAGCCGATATAAGTTTTTAGGTATAAAACTATATAAATAACCCTTAATTCTTCAAAATACCCCTTAAAATTAAAAAATAAAGGCATTCTGATTTTGAATAAATGTTTGAACAAAAATAAAGAGCTATCAAAATGATAGCTCTAAGCCTTCCCCTATAATTATAAGTATAATAAACGAGGATAATACTATGAAACGCTAAGAGAAGACGTGTATCTATTATAGCATGGCATTTATGCCGAGAAAATTTATTGATGTTGAGAAGAACCCTTAACTAAACTTGCAGACGAATGTCGGCATAGCGTGAGCTATTAAGCC
>NZ_KV837086.1:15575-68537 GCF_001838465.1 Staphylococcus sp. HMSC061G12 | reverse complement strand
TATCTCATCAACCGAATTTATTATAGAGCCAAAAAAGAACCTGTCAGCTTATCTCAAGCTTGGACAGGTTCTTTTTGCTATATCTTAATTAATACGTTGAACGTTCTAAAAGTTCGAAATAAGAAATCTTGGAAATATCTACTACATATTCTGATGGTTCTGTAACGTGTAATGCGCCTGCATTTGAATTCTCTTCAACGGCTTCTACTGAAATTTCATTGCCGTTGTCCATATAAAGGACAAGATATTTAGCAGGATTTTCATTTAAATACGTTAGAATCGTTGCTTTATTCATATAGTTTCAACTCCATTTAACTAAAATGTGATATTACCATGTTTGTCTGCTGGTCTGAATAGCATTGTATTGATTGCGCTGATAATCGCGATCACATGTGGAATGCCTGTCCAGAAGAACGCTAAGTGTAAAAGGCCTGAGCCGTTTTTACCTGCGTAGAATCTGTGCACTCCGAAGTTGCCGAGGAACAGTGCAAGTACAATATAAACAATTTTATTTACTTTCATGCTGATTGCTCCTTTCTCCATTTAAGTGATACCTTTATTATGAATGATGAAATACAAACTTTCCAATAATACAAATGTTAAAATAATAAGTGAACAAACAATATAAATGATTGTTAAACTATATAGTGAATGATAATAACTAAACACATAAAGGAGAAAACAATGATTAGACCTGCTAAAACAACTGATAAACGTGCTATTGCAGAATTAACATATATTATCTGGCAAGATATGGAGTTGCCGATTGTAAAACGATTTGATAAATCTCATGTCATTCAATGGCTGGAACAAAGTATTACAAAAATACCTTATCGTTGTTATTACGACAATGTACAAGTTTACGATGTTGAAGGGGAAGTCGCTGGCGTTATTATTACGTATCTTGGTAAAGATGAAATGGATTTAGAAGAAAATTGGTTGAAGTTAGATTTACCAAAAGAAGCGAAAGCAATAGGAACACCTTTACCTTTAAGAGAAGCAAAATCAGATGAGCTATATATCGAAACTGTGGCTGTTTTTCCAAAATATAGAGGAAGAGGAATTGCGACACAGTTAATGGAATCTGTCATCCATCACTCTAAAACATATAAGCTGAGCTTGAGCTGTGATTTAGTAAACACAGGTGCGTTCAGACTTTACGAACGTTTAGGGTTTCATAGTGAAGGTGTGATTGATTTATATGGCCATGATTATTATCACATGGTCATTGAACCTCAAGAAGGATAAAAAAAGAGACTGGAACGAAAAGTTCCAATCTCTTTATCATCATCAAATACCGCCTAATAACGCACTGATATAAATCCCTAATGCATACAGTAAACCAAATACTGTGTTTGTTTTACCTGTTGCTGCCATAGCTGGCATCATTTCAGCAGGTGTATCGTTCTTTTTGAAACGACGAATGGCTTTGATAGGGAACGGGAATGATAACAGTACGAGTAAGTAAAAGATTGAACCGCCAGGTACAAAGAAAACAGTATAAATGACCCATGCATAAGCGATGATGTACATGAGGGCCATGAAGCGGATAGAATTGGCTTTACCTAATAAAATCGGTAATGTTTTGCGTCCGCTTGCTTTGTCTTTGACACGGTCTCGGATGTTATTGGCCATATTAATTAAGCCGATTGTGATAATAATCGGTACACTGATCCATACAGCATAACCTTGTAAGTTATCTGTTTGAATAAAGAACGCGATTAAAATAATAATCAATCCCATAAAGACGCCGGAGAACAACTCTCCAAAAGGTGTCCAAGAAATTGGGAAGGGACCGCCTGTATACAGATAACCGACTGCCATGCACAAGATTCCGATTGGGATTAACCAATAAGAAGATTGTGAAGCGATAAATAAACCGATTAGCGCAGCAATCACATAAAAGGCGATGGCTAAGTTCATCACGAGTTTCGGGCTCATGCCGTTACGTACAATCGCACCGCCGATGCCCACTGATGTATGATCATCAAGACCTTTCTTGAAATCATAATACTCGTTGAACATATTTGTGGCTGCTTGAATTAAAAGACAAGCAAGTAACATCGCTAAAAACAAACTGAACTTAAGATGGTCTTCACTACCTAATAAGAATAACTTTGCTGTCGCTGTACCGACTAATACAGGTACTACAGCTGCAGTTAAAGTGTGAGGACGCATCAACAGCCAATATTTTCGAACGGTTGAAAATTCCTGATATTGTTTTGACATGGTTTCTCCTTCTTAACACTTAAAAATACCAAATTTCAGATTGCGGATTTTAAGACACAAAGATTCTATTATAAATTATCTGCATTCTGATTAATAAATTTATTTTAAGCAATAGAAAGAGAAAGGTCAAATCATGTAAAAATAGTAAATAATAAATGTGCAAATCAAAGTACAGATAAAGATAAAAAATGATACAATGAGATAATGTGATTAAGTAGAATGATGAAAGAAGTGAGATAGATGACTGTAAGTGTCAAGGATGATCAAATTCTCGACGCAATATATGAAAGCCGTGAAAAATGGGTTTCAGTGGAGGTTAAAATCGACCAGCCGACGAACCCAATCATGCTTTTCCAAATGACAGAAGATAAAGCAGATGACCGCTTCTACTTCAGGGAGAATACAGGAGAAACGGCCTTTTTCGGATATAACGCGCTTTTAAAATTTAAAAATGACTATGAAAATAAACAAACCATTTTCCGTGAATGGGAAAATTATAAAAATGATATCGCACTTATCCATCCAGATTCAAACAAACATCACTTAAAAGTGTGTGGAGGTTTCCAATTTTCAAGTCATAAATCAGATGACGAGTGGCGTCAATTCGGCTTGAACCATTTCGTGTTGCCGAAAGTATTAATTACGATGACAGCTTCAGAAACATTCGTCACTTATACAGTATTAAGAGAAGAGTTTAATATAGAAGACCTACATGAACTTGTACAACAAGTTGCAGAAACGAAAGTAGAACCGACACAACCTATTGGGGATGTAGTTCGCAGTGAAGATATCTATAAAGAAGAATGGTTAGAACTTGTACAAGAAGCCATAGATTCTATGAATGACGAAGAAAAAATCGTTTTAGCACGCAGACGTATGATTCGCTTTGATCGACCAATTGATATCGCATATGTGTTAGAAAATGCGATGCACAACGAATCCAACAGCTATATATTCGTAATGCAATCGGAAGGGTCTGTGTTCTTTTCACAAACGCCAGAACAGCTGATGGAAGTCGAAAACCAAGTGTTATCGACGAAAGCAGTTGCAGGGACAATTAAACGTACATCTGATGAAACAGAAGATCAAAAACACGTAGATGCTTTCTTGAAAGATGAGAAAAACTTGCAAGAGCATCATTTTGTGGTGCAAAGTATTCTAGATGATATTGAGCCGTACGTTACAGATGTAGATTATAATAAGCATCCTAAAATCTTAAAAAATGATCATTTGTATCACTTATACACAGAGATTTCAGGAGCGTTAGAAGATAATACCTATATTGGCTTACTAGACCGTCTGCATCCAACACCTGCGTTAGGCGGTTATCCTAAAGAAAAAGCCATGGACTTTATCGAACAAAAAGAGTTCGGAACAAGAGGTCTGTATGGTGCGCCAGTAGGGTATATTGATATGGAAGATAATTGTGAATTTATCGTCGCAATCCGTTCTATGCTGATTAAAAAGAAACAAGCAACTTTATTTGCAGGTTGCGGTATTATTAAGCAGTCTGATCCACAGAGTGAATTAGAAGAAACTACACTTAAATTTACTCCGATGATGAATGCTTTAGGAGTCGAAAATCATGGATAATCATCAAACTTTATTAACCAAACAAGTGTTTACGTTAGCTTCAGAAATCTATGCATACGGCATCAGAGAAGTTGTCATTAGTCCAGGGTCTCGTTCAACACCGCTTGCTTTAGCGTTTGAAGCACACCCAGATATTAAGACATGGATTCACCCAGATGAGCGCAGTGCTTCATTCTTTGCGCTCGGATTGATTAAGGGCAGCAATCGACCTGTTGCTATTTTATGTACGTCAGGAACAGCAGCAACCAACTATACGTCAGCAGTGGCTGAAAGTGATATCAGCAACTTGCCGTTAGTGGTATTAACAAGCGATCGCCCACACGAATTACGTGGCATTGGTGCGCCGCAAACGTTGAACCAGGTCAACATGTTCCAAAACTTTGTACGTCATCAGTTTGATATGCCATTAGCTGATGACACTACAGGTTCAACTGAAGATGTTATTCGTTTCCAAATGCAGATAGCAAGTCAGTATTTTGAAGGACCCAAACGTGGACCTGTACATTTTAACTTGCCGTTTAGAGAACCGTTGACACCAGATTTCGAGATGACAGAATGGTTAACGACTAACGAAAAAGTCATACCTAAATATCAAAAGACAGCTACGGTTGAAGCTATTAAGCCAATCTTGAAGAAAAAACGTGGTTTCGTTATTGTCGGCGATATGCAGCATCAAGATGTGAGAGAGTTGTTACCATTTGCGACGGTCCATGACTTGCCTATTTTAGCAGGTCCGCTTTCAGGTCTGCGTCAATCAGGTCACCCGAATATTATTTCAACGTATGACTTACTATTTCGTGCAGGTTTAGACCCGAAAGATATTGATTTTGTGATTCGTGTCGGCAAACCAGTATTATCTAAGAAATTAAATCAATGGTTGAAAGCTACAGATGCTTATCAAATTGCGGTACAAAACAGTGCGCAGCCAGATGCTTTCCCAACACCGGCAGATATTACATTTGAAATGACACCAAACGACTTCTTCCGTGCACTTGGCGATATTCCGACAGCTTATCGTAAACGTTGGTTATCCCAATGGCAAGATATGGATAGTCGTGCAAAAATCGAAGTGAAAAATTATATCGATCATGCGACAGACGAAGCGGCGAATGTCGGTATCTTATTAGATAAACTTACTAAAGAAGATGCTTTATTTGTCAGCAATTCTATGCCAATTAGAGATGTGGATAATCTATTTGTAAATAGTGAAGCGGAAATCTATGCCAACCGCGGTGCTAATGGTATCGATGGTGTCGTTTCTACTGCAATCGGTATGGCAGTGCATAAGAAAGTGACATTGTTAATCGGTGATTTAGCTTTCTATCATGACATGAACGGTTTGTTGATGGCTAAATTGAATGATATTCATTTAAATATTGTGTTGTTGAATAATGATGGCGGCGGTATATTCTCTTATCTGCCGCAAAAAGAATCAGCAGCGAAATACTTTGAACGTTTATTTGGTACACCGACGCATCTTGAGTTCAAACATGCGGCCATGTTGTATGATTTCAACTATGCCTTAATGGATTCTGTGGAAGATTTTAAATTCACGCCATTATCACAATTAGAATCATACATTTATGAAATTCGTACAGACCGTGAAGACAATCGTCAACAACACCAAATCCTATATCAGAAATTGAGTGATATTGCGAATGTTGAATTATAATTTTTATGACAGTCAAACAAGAGAAAATCATAACTTGCTTGTTTTGTTGCATGGATTTATCAGTGATGCGACATCATTTAGTTCACACATTGACAAACTGACTGAAGCAGCAGCTGTCGTAACGATAGAACTGCCTGGACATGGTCAAGATAACAGCGACAGAACTAAGCAATGGGATTTCGATTTTATTTGCGATGCGTTAGATAATGTACTCGTACAATTTAAAGCTTATGATATCTATTTACATGGCTACTCTATGGGTGGCCGTGCAGCATTGTATTATGCCTTACATGGTCAATTAGACCTAGCAGGTTTGGTTTTAGAAAGTGCTTCACCAGGCATTGCAGATGAAACAGCGCAAAAAGAACGTCAGCAAGTTGATGAAGCAAGAGCTAAAGTATTAGAAATTGCGGGCATTGAAGTGTTTGTGAATGATTGGGAGAAATTACCATTGTTTGCGAGCCAAGCAGAGATGATGACAAAAGAACAACGCCAGAAACATCGTGCAATGCGCTTAGCACAAGATCCAAAAGGTTTGGCGAAAGCACTGCGTGACTATGGCACAGGTCATATGCCGAATTTATGGCCAGAACTTGCGCAACTTCAGCTGCCGGTCTCTCTGATTGTCGGCGAGTATGACGAAAAGTTTGTGGAACTTGCGCATAAGATGCATCAGCAACTTCCAAACAGTGAAGTTCATGTTGTGGAAGGTGCTGGCCATACGGTTCACGTGGAAGAACCAACACAATTTGATATACTAATATTAGGTTTTTTAAATAAGGAGGAGCAAAATGACTAGACAATGGGAAACAATTAAAGAATATGAAGAGATAAAATATGAGTTTTTCGATGGTATTGCTAAAATTACAATCAACCGTCCAGAAGTGCGTAATGCATTCACACCAAAAACGGTTCAAGAGATGATTGACGCATTCTCACGTGCACGCGATGATCAACGTATTTCTGTAATCATCTTAACAGGTGAAGGCGACATGGCATTCTGTTCAGGCGGCGACCAAAAAGTTCGCGGTCACGGCGGATATGTAGGCGACGACCAAATTCCTCGTTTGAACGTATTAGATTTACAACGTTTAATCCGTGTTATTCCTAAACCAGTCATCGCAATGGTTCGTGGATATGCAATCGGCGGCGGCAACGTATTACAAGTCGTATGTGACTTAACAATCGCTGCAGACAATGCAAGATTCGGTCAAACTGGACCTAAAGTCGGTTCATTCGACGCAGGTTACGGTTCAGGTTATTTAGCTCGTATCGTAGGTCACAAGAAAGCGCGTGAAATCTGGTACTTATGCCGTCAATACGACGCACAACAAGCTTTAGATATGGGCTTAGTCAACACAGTTGTACCATTAGACCAAATTGAAGATGAAACAGTACAATGGTGTCAAGAAATCATGCAACATTCACCAACTGCTTTACGTTTCTTAAAAGCAGCAATGAATGCTGATACTGACGGTTTAGCAGGTCTTCAACAAATGGCTGGGGATGCAACTTTACTTTATTACACAACTGATGAAGCGAAAGAAGGTCGTGACGCATTTAAAGAAAAACGTCAACCTGACTTTGATCAATTCCCTAAATTCCCATAATAGATTAATCATTTAGATGAGGTTCTTATTAAGTCTCTCGTGTTCATACCTTTGGGTGTGAAGCGGGAGGCTTTTTATGTCGTTTTTTTACTTATTAGGTAAATAAAAAATGCACGTCCAGCGATTAAAATTATAAAGTGCATGTTAGGATTAATATATTTTTAAAGTCGGCATAACTCTTTATTTTATGTGTATTATTATGTGTTTTATTTTGCGGAGTGAGTTAAACAAATTATATAAAGCAAGCACAAATTTACTTAATAAATAAAACTATTTAATTGACATTCATTATGATGTTGAATATATTTTAAGGTAGAGGTGAAATTATATGAGTAATAGCACAAAGAAGAATTTAGATCACGACTTATGTTTTCTTTTTTATATCACAACAAAAGAAGTGATCAACCGTTTTAACAAGTTTCTGAAACAATACAATATCAGCTTCCCAAATTATATGGTCTTATCTTATATTGAAGATGATGAAGAAGTGTTTGTGAAAACACTTTGCAATAAATTGTTTTTAGATTCAGGGACAATCAGTCCAATTGTAAAGCGCTTAGAAAAGAAGAACTTGGTCATTAGAAAAAGGCTACCTGAAGATGAACGAAAAGTGATGTTAAGTTTAACTGAAGAGGGAAAAGAATTAAAAGCACAATTCAAAAACATTTCAACACAAGTAATTAATCAATTGAATTTAGATTCTGATGAAAAAGAAGATTACTATAACATGATGCGTGGTTTCGCACAAAAGAATCTAAGTCAACCAGAAGTTTAGCCAAGTCAACAAGAAATACTGAGAATAAAGAGGGAATGTTATGCTCATAAGAGAGGATAATTTTTTTAGGGATAATATTAAGATAACTCGCACATTAAAAAGAATAAAAAAGAAAGTGGGGTAGAACTAGCGAACTAGTCTATCTCACTTTCTTAATGATGATTTATTTTACATACTGATTTAAATAATTTTCAAGACGATCCATACCTTCTTTGATGGTATCTAAGTCATAAGCATATGAAATACGAATATGACCTTTACCTGCATCTGTAAAAGCAGAACCAGGTACCATCGCAATATGACCTTTTTCTAAGGCATCGACACAGAAATTAAAGTCATCTTCAATACCGAATGGCGCAAGGCTAGGGAAAATATAAAATGCACCCTCAGGTTCGGCATCAATTTTAAAGCCCATATCAAGTAAATGTTGTTTTAAATAAGCTAAACGTTCTTTGTATGCTTTATTCATTGCTTTTGGTGCATCGATACCATCTGTTAACGCAGCGATACAAGCGATTTGAGCGGGTACATTGGCACAAATCGTATTATAGGCATGCATGAATGTCAATTTCTTTATTAAGTACTCAGGGCCTAGTAAAAAGCCAATACGGATACCTGTAGCTGAATGGGATTTACTTAAACCGCTGATTAATAATAATTGATCACGTAAACCTTCAAATTCCGCAAGGGATGTGTGTTTACCTTTAAAGGTATTTTCAGCATAAATTTCGTCACTTAACACAAAAATTTCGTGTTGTTGTAATTCTTCAGCAATCGCTTCAGCTTCTGTTCTATTTAAAATAACTCCTGTTGGATTGGTAGGGTAGTTTAAAAGAATCGCTTTTGTTTTATCGTTTACATGTGAACGAATTGCTTCAGGCGTAATTTTAAAGTCTGTTTGTGTAGTATCTACATAAACAGGATGACCGCCTAATGTTTCAATCAATGGAATATAGCCTGCATAAATAGGACCAGGAATAATGATTTCATCTCCAGGTTCTAAGATGCTGCGTAAAGCTGTATCAATAGCTTCACTTGCACCATTCGTCACAATAATTTCTTCCTCTGTGTAATCCACATTATAACGAAGGTTGAAGTATTGACGGATGGCACTTCTTGTTTCCATTAAGCCTTTATTATGAGAATAACTCGTTTCATCATTTTCAATCGCTTTAATGTACGCGTCTTTAACCACATCAGGCATAGGGAAGTCAGGTTGACCGATTGTTAAGTTGATACAATCTGGTATATTTTTAATTCGGCTTGAAAATTGTCTGATGCTTGGCGCACGTAAAAATTTAGAATTTGTATTTAAAGATAATTTCACTCTGTTAACACCTCAATTGATTACTGCACTATGTAAGTAAATGCTATCTTATCATATTGTAACACTGAAAACCGTCAAAAAGTCTGAATTGCTTTAATTTTAAGTCGATAATTGTCAAAAGAAAAGTGAGGCAATGTTGATTTGCCTCACAATGCTTTATAATTTAGATTTAAATTTTGATGGTGACTTGAGGTTGATGACTGGATTGGTCCATTTTGCTACAAAGTTTGTGGATAACAGATAGACAATGAGTGCTGTTAAACCAATCAAGTATAGGTAAGTCCACAACGTAACTGGGTCTTGGAAAGGATAAAGTTTAAAGCCTCGAATCAATCCAATCGCAATACCGTGTAACAGATAAATGTACATAGTACGTTGGCCAATATACGTAAACCAATGTAATCCTGAAGGGATTAAGTTCAAGAATGAGAACATCGTGGCACAAATAATGATATAGAGCAATAGACGTTTCAATGGACTATAGACGTCAGGACCATCTAAAGAACTATATGGTGAGCTGCCAAGCAACCAATCAGAATTAATCGGATGAATCATATATACGATATAGAATCCAACTAAAATCAATAATGAAATTGGAATTAACTTCTTATTTCTCAGTAACATCGCTTGATGTTTATTCATTAAGAACCCTAGATAGAAAATAGGGAAGAACACAATCGTTCTTGAATAACTCATATAGCCGTCGATATCAGAAGAGAATCCTGCCAATAAAGACACTATTACAGCAATCGGTAATACGTAATAAGCTTTATAGTTCTTTACAATCACTAAGACAACATGAAAGATAAAGAGCGTAATTAAAAACCATAACGCAAAGACAGGATCAAATGGATCCAACTGCAAGTGACTGCTTTTACCTGTCAGATAATAATAGATTGAGAAGAAACTAAAGAACACAAAATAAGGTACTAATAGTTTTTTCGCAACTTTTTCTAAATGATCCGGCTTACCGATATTTTTCGCAAAGTAACCACTTATAAATAGGAAAGAGGGCATATGGAAACTGTATATTAATAAATACAGTGCACCCATGTGCTTATGTCCTTCTACATAAGGGTTTAATAAATGTCCGAATACCACTAAATAAATTAAAAAGGCACGGGCATTATCAAAATAATAATCTCTATGGGATAGTGATTTATGCATATGTAAACTCCTTTTGAGATTTTAGATAATCTTAACGTATTATACATACCAACTTAAATGCAAGATAAACAACTTTTGCAAGTTAATGTTGTGTATTTTCCGTAAAAAACTTATAATATGTATATTAAAACTAGCGGGGTATAACATCTATGTTTAAACAACTTGAACAACAAATAACACTGACACACAATGATTTGATTATCGTAAATAAACGTTTTGGGCAACGCGCTAATTTAACAACTGAACAAATTGAACTTTTACGAATTTTGAATGAGCATCATAGTTTATCACAATATGATTTAACAATGAAAATCGGAAAGGAACAATCTATTGTTTCAAGATGGATTAAAAAACTCGTCAATTTAGGTTATGTGATCAGTATTCAATCGAACCATGATTTACGTTGTAAAGTATTAAGTGTCACACCGAAATCCGAAGAATTAATCAATCAAATTAATGACGCTCGCCGAGAATGGTTACAAAAACACTGTGAAGAGTTATCCGCTGAAGATGTGGAAACATTATATAACTTACTAGCAAAATTAAATAAAAAAACCTTTTACATTTAAAAAGAATGCGGTATACAGAACTTGTATACCGTATTTTAATGAATAAGGACCTGCAGCATTTTATTATTACGCTGCAGGTCCTTTTCAAATATCAAAATGATAATTTGGATTAAACGCGATAAATATCTGTATCGAAGTATTTACCAGTTTCACCGATTTTATCATACATTTGTTTCATTCTTGTCGCATTGTGGCTTGCCCAGTTGATGTCAGTCGCATATTGATGCGTAGCTGGTTCGCTTGGATTCCAACGCATGCGGTAAAGTGTGTTTTGACCTCTATCTAAGTAGTCGCTTGTGATGAACTTAGCTCCGCCGATAATCGCTTTTTCTACAGTATCCCAGCCGTAGTGTGCTGCTGTTTTGAAGCCGCCACGTACTGCATCTGTGTCAATTGCACCGATACCGAACATATTGTAGTATTTTTTAGGTTCGTTTGTCACAACTTTGTTGGCGTTGTTGACATAACCGCCATTAGCTAAAGCAGATGTACCGTTACCAGTTTCAAGTAAGGCATGTGAGATTAAATAGATTTCATTAATGTCATATGTTTTAGCTGCTTGTGTGAAAGCTGCACCTTGTCCTTCTAAAATACCTTTACCTTCAAGTAATTTGTTTACACTGCTTGCTGAAAGGGCTTGTGCTTTGTCTAAACGTAAGAATTGATATTTTTGTGTCGCATCTTCTGTGATAGTTCTAGGATCCATTGCTGTTCTAACTTCATCTTCAGATGCATCGTCCCATTGACCAGGCACGTGTTGAACTTTAGGTGACCAAGGTAAGTTCATTTGTTTTGCGACTGCTTGATCAAATGAGTAGTCAGAAACATTTGTACGTGTCAATGTATTACGAACATCTGCAGCTTTAACCCAAGCTGTTTGTCCGTTAGCTAAGACACCATGATACCAAGTCACACCATTAACTACTTGTCTTTCGAAAACTGTAATGATGTTACCGAATTGGTCTTTTAATGAACCTAATACTTGGCCATTCGGTGTTTTGTAGTAATAACCTTTATTGCTTGTCACGATATAGTCGTGGTTGTATTTCACAGCTGGTTGTTGTTTTTGTGCTGAAGTTGTCGCAGCTTTAGCTGTTGTTTTAGGTGTTAATGTTTTTTCAGCGACCCAACCAGTTTTACCATTTACAGTACCGTATACATAAGGTGTTTTGTTGACTAAAGTACGTTTAATTGCTTTGAATGTACCATTTTGTTTTGTTAATGGATCAATTAATTGTTTTGCTGTACCCCAAGGTGTTGTGTACAGACCATTTGATTTTGTATTAACGCTGTATTGTTGAGATGTAGGTGTTACAAGACCTTTATCCGCAACTCTTACATCTTTTGCGTTAACCCAACCAAGTGGCGTAGTTAAACCGATATTTTGTAATAGGTAGTATAATGTACCGTCTTGGTTACGTTCTCTAGTGATGTTGTAAGTGTAACCTAAGAATTTCGCAGCTTTCGCACCTTTTTTATCATAAACACTTGCACGTAAACCGTAGTTATCAGATACATATTGACCTAATTTGTTTACTGTAATTGTTTTGTTTAATGGTGCTTTAGTTGTTTGTGTTGCAGCTTTTGTTGTTGCTGGTTTTGAAACTGCTTTAGTTGTTGTAGCTGCTTTTGCAGTAGGTTGAACTTTTTGAGCAGTTGTTTTCGCTACAGATTTTACTGTATTAACAACTTTCTTAGCTGCAGGTTTAACCGCTGTTTTAGTAGTTTTAACTGCAGTAGTTGGTTTAGTTGCTGGTTTAACAACTTTTTTAGTTGTTGTAGTTGCAGGTTTAACTGCAGTTTTAGTTGTTGTTTTCGCAACAGGTTTAGCAGTAGGTTTAACTGCAGTTTTAGTTGTCGTTTTTGCGACAGGTTTTGTCGCTGGTTTCACAGCTTTTTTAGTCGTTGTTGTTTTAGAAGGTGTTGTAGTACTTACACCTTTTACTTGTGTTGTTGGTTTGTTGACTGTTGTTTTAGGTGCAGTGTAGTTAGATAATTTAGCGATATCTACCCAACCAGATTTACCATTTACTGTACCGTATACAAATTGAGTAGGGCTGACTTCTGTTTGTTTAGAAGCTTTAAATGCTTGTGCACCTGTACCTGAAACAGTTGCGACAGCTTGTTTATCAGTACCCCAAGGTGTGCTGTATAATTTAGTGCCTGATTGAACACCATAAGTTTTAGTGTTAGTTGTAACAGGGTGGCCGACTTTGTATGTGATGTCGCCAGTTTGTACCCAACCATAATTTGTACCTTTATTATAATCACTGATTAAGTAGAATGATTTGTCACCTAATAACGCTTTTTTAGTTAAGCGGTATGTTTGGTTATTTAAGTTTGAGTTTTGAACACCAGCTTTATCATAAACTGTTTTATATAAACCGTTGTTAGTGTTGTTGAGACGACCTAGTGAATCTACTGGAATTAATTTTAATTGAGACGTATTTGTGCTAGGTTTAGTTGTTGGTTGAGTCGGTTTTGTTGTTGTATTTGATGCAGTACCCCAAGGTGCGACAACGCCTTCTTTGATTAAATATTTTTCATTGATTAAATCATATAATGCATCATAGTTATAGCCGCGTGATTGTAAGTAACCATGTGGATCGACATGGTCTGTACCACCTAAGAAGTTTGAAACTGCACGGTGAGTCCATACTGTACCACGACCATCATATTCAGCACTATCTGGTTTTAAACCATAATATTGTAGGTTTGTTGCCGCATAGTCAGCGATATTGTTCATTTGACGCGCAAATGAATCTTTATCATGTGTATGCACAAGTTCCATGTGAATGTAACGTTCGTTGGCTACTGGACCAGCACCCCATGCAAGGTAGTCTGTGTTCGCTGTTTCAACAATACGATTACCATCTACGAAACCATGAACAAAGGCATTTTGCCAGTTGTTTTTCATATAAGCAACTTCGTTATTCAATGTTGAATTTTCATTCGCTGTATCATGGATTACGATACCTTCAGGTTTACCATAACGATAATTATATTTAGGAATGTATGAAGAATAATCTTGCTCATACGTTGGTACTTTGTAATTTTGTTGACGAATGTAATCATTGATTGATGATTTCACTGTTGGTTTATATTTTGGTAGTGATGGTTTAGGTGCACTATAAGTTGTTTGTGCAGGTTGCGCAGAACGTGTTGCAGTTTGTGTAGTTTGTGCTGAACGCGTTGCTGTTTGCGTAGGTTGTTGTACTGAACGTGTTGCAGTTTGTGTTGGTTGTTGTACTGAACGGAAAGTCGTTACAGGTTCAGTTGAACGTGCTGCATATGTTGTTGCTTTAGGTTGCTCAACTTTTTGAGGTGTTGTTTGATTTACTGATGTTTGTGCTTCAGGTTGAGAAGCTTTGTTTTGTTCAGATACAACTTGTTTTTGAACAGCTTGTTGTGTTTCTTGAGTTTGTTGTTTATTTGCTTGTTCTTGTTGTTGAGCAGCTTGAGCTTGTCGTTCAGCTAATTTTTGTTGTTCTGTTACCTGCGCATTTTGAGCCTGTGCATTTGTTTGTTCTGTATCTTGTTGTGTAACATTAGCAGGTTGATCAGTTGTATTGTTTTGAGCATCTGCAGTTGGTTGTGCATTTGCTTCATTACTTGGTTCTGCTTGATTATTTAATTGATCAAGTTTAGAATCGTAACTCAAATTCTCATCATTTTCTTTTGGCTGTACTTGTGTAGGGTCTTTGTATTGTTGTGTACCAGCAATAGTTTTAGCTGTATCCTGAGTTGCTTGTTGATTTTGAGCCGTTTGATTACCTGTCGGCTGTTGATTCTGGTTTACATTGCTTGTAGTATTTGTAGGTTCTGAAGTTTCTGAATTACTTTGCGCATATGCTTGGTGCGTTGTAATAGCAGATCCTGCGATTGTTAATGCAATGATTGCTGGGGTTTTGTAATGAAACTTTTTAGACATAAAATGATACTCCTTTTAACAATATATTATTTTGAATATATTACAGTCTGTAGATAAACGTCTGGATTGGTAATTCTGAATTTCCTAGATGTTTGATTCTTAACGTCAGTGAAGTTCAAATCTGTGGGTGACGTTAGAAAATAGATGACTTGATGATGTTATTAACACATTGGTAGTTGTTGAAACGCATTATTAACATTTATCCAGGTCATATCATTTCTACACACAAAGCTACTAGCAGACTGAATGAATATGACACTATGTCAAAACTATGTAATATATCATTTTCATATATTATAATACGACTAAAGTAGGATAGAGAGGTTTTTAATCGATTTGTAATCAAACCTTAATGTGAGTACTCAATTGTTTATAAAGTAAATAGTTACTAAAGGTTACATTAATATGGCTTTTAATCTATAAAAATTGTAAATTTCATAGAAATTATAACGCTTTCGACATTGTTATATGTTCAATATTTTCCTCTAGAAATACGTAGCCCTCGGCTTTATAACCTAGTGATTCATAAAAAGCTTGTGCTTGAATTTGACCATTTAAAACTGCTTTTGAAAATCCATCATTTTTCGCAATTGTTTCAATATATTTCATTAAATCGCGACCAATCCCTTGTTTTCTGTAATCTTTCAAAACTGCAACACGTTCCATTTTTGCAACACCATTGTAATCTCTGTAACGTGCAGTCGCAATAGGGCGTTGGTTATCATCATATCCGATAATATGTTTAGAGACATCTTCGAATTCATCCAATTCATTTTCTAAAGGTACATTTTGTTCATGCACAAAGACTTCGATTCTTACATCAAACACATCTTGCATTTCCTTTTTGCTTTTTGCGATTTTAAACATTTTCATCATCCTCATATTTATTTTTTAGATACGATATAAGCGTACAAAAAAATCGTTACAGATGCATGCATTCATGCGCTGTAACGATTAATTAATTATTGGGCATATTTACGCACAATGGCTGTATATTGCCAGAATATACGCATTTGCGCAATATTCCAGTTATTCATACCCATTGTGAAACCTGATGGTTTAAAGATATTAACGTCAGTCACTTCAAGAGCTGCCGCAATTAAATATTGAATTGGAACACTGATGCTTTTCATGGTTTCAGTAATTCCATTTTGATCATAAACCCAAGAGAAGGGTAGTTCAGATTCGAATACGTCTACACGATCAAAGATTTCAGGCAGGGCAACGATATAACAAGCACCATCAATAAATGGATTTTCAACACTATCTTTATAGTAAAGCAGTAACGCTTCATAATTCTCTCTATGCGCATGGTTCACATAGAAGAATTCATTTCTGAAATGTGCCATATCTTTACTGTGGATGATTTGTTGCTCTAAAATACCGAACATTCCATTGATATTATTTAATTTCTCATAGGTTTTACGTGGCATACGTTATCGCTCCTCTTTCTAATAAAAGTCTTGACCAGAAGGCGCTTGTTGCTGCGCTGGGTTATTATTCATATTCGGATTTTGTTGATTACCTGGGTTCTGATTTTGATTAAAGCCGTTATTTGGATTTTGTTGGTTATTCCACTGTTCATTACCCGAATTATCGTATTGTTGATTATTATTTGATTGTTCATCTTGAGATTGGTCATCAGATTCTTCATCTTCAGTCGTATCTTTTTGATTTTCTCTTAATAAACTGTCATCAATTGGTGTTAATGGTATTAACTCACCATATTGTTTGATAACGCGTTCGTTTAAGAATTCATCTTTATCTTTGATTTTAGATAGACCTAAATCCGAACGTAGTAAGTTCGCATATTTCTTGATGCTTTTGATATCTGGATTGTAATAATAGATACCATTAAGTAATTCGTTATCTCCTTCGATTTGGGCTGTTTTAATATCTAAATCAGCTGGAAGGTAAGTCGTAAGTAATTTTTGGATATCTTTGTTTGAAAGGTTATGTTTTGAGTTTTTACCTACAATTTTAATTAAGTTATCAAGTTTGTTTACTTTATCTAATTTTTGCGCTTTTGTTGCGAGGATTTTAATTAAATCCATTTGACGTTGTCCTCGTTTTAAATCGGAATCATGATATCTTGTTCTAGCTACAGCTAATGCTTGATCGCCATTTAATTTATGATAGCCTTTTTTGACTTTAATACGACCATCATCGCCTGTATTCGGCTCATTTAAATTGTATGGCACATCATAATAAATACCGCCAAGTTCATCAACAGCTTGTACGAAAGCGTCCATATCAATACGTACATAGTAATCGACTGGTACATTTAATGTAGCTTCTACTGCATCCATTGAAGCATTCGGTCCACCAAATGCATGCGCATGTGTGATTTTATCAAAGTAACCGACTTTAGGAATATAACTGATAGTGTCTCGTGGAATACTTAACATTCTGACCTGTTTCTTATCAGGATTGAATGTTGAAAGAATCATTGCGTCTGTGCGTGACTTCTCAGTGGCTTGACCGCCTTCTCGTCTGCCTTTGTTATCATCTATTCCTAAAAAAAGTATAGAAATCGGCTCCTTTGCAGGATTGACTTTACCATCACGTAAATTCGATACTCTATTGGAATTATCGCTGAACGATGAATCGATTGCGCTTCTAGAAGTTTTATATAACATCACTGCGAAAATAATAGGAATAATGACCAGGACGAGTGAAAGAAGTATTAAAAAATACTTGAAAATTTTATTCATTAGTCTTGCTCCCGGTTTCAATTTTAAGATGTAGCAATCCTATAAATAGGCAGCTAATGCACCGCTCATGGATTGCCGATAATTTTGCTCATTATAACCATATATTTTAATACTAATATGGCTAAATTACAAACTTTGTATCCCACTTATTATTTCACAAAACAGCAGATTACTAAAGATAAATCAGAAAAACTTCTAATAAATTACATCACTCGTTTGACTGTGCTGAATGATGATTAACGATTATTAAAGCAATCACTACAAATAAACCGCCGATTACTAAGCTGAAAGTAAATTTCTCATGTAACCAAATAATAGAGAAAATTGTTGAAGAAACTGGGACTAAAAATAAGAAGCTGCTTGCGACTGTAGCTCCACCGATACGAAGACTTAAAAACCACAAGCCGAACGATCCGATAGATGCTGGGATAATAAGCCATATTAAATTAAACCAGCCAAAAAAGCTTAAGTCGAAAATATGGTAATGTTCATTGGAAACAGCAGAAATAATCAACATGATAAACCCGCCGATAAATAGTTGCCAACCTGTGAGGACCCATGGCCCTTTATCGAAAGCAACCATTTTAGTGACTACTGTATTGACAGCCCAACATAAAGATCCTAAGAGTGCATAAAATGCACCGATACCTAAAGTTGATTTATCTAACCCTAAACAGATTACTACACCTGTAATACCTAGAAATAATGCTAATACTTTTAATTTTGTCAATTTATCATTTAATAGAAAATGGGCTAAAAAAGCTAACCATAAAGGGTTTGTAAATAAAATGATAGATGACATTGAAGATGACAATCCTTTAGCCATTGATAAATTTAAAAAGCCCATTGTACCAGCTGTTTGCAGTAAGCCAATAACAATGACAAGGGTTGTTCCTTTAGTAATGTTTTGATTAGAAGCGGGCACGAGCGGGCGCCAACCACGAAAAACAAGGGTGATTAATAACATAAGTAGACCTGCGATTAAAAAACGCCATCCGCCAATATAAAATGGAGGTGTAACATCAACGGATATTAAATATTTTCCTGTAGGAAACGAAGACCCCATAAAAATTGTTGTGAAAATTATACTGAAAAGAAACGTATGTTTAGAACTTAGCTTTTCCATGGTATATTTCCTCACTTTCATTTAAAAAAATTAGAAAAAATTATACAATAATTGTAAGTATAAATCTCTATTAGGGATATTGTTTATCTCTAATGTATAAATTAAAACTTTAAGGATGGTGTGTCAATATGAAATTATCATCAGGATGGGAACAATCTATCTATGTTTTACTTATATTAAATGAATTACCTGACGGAAAAAGTATCAATTCACTTGCTTTAAGCGAGCGATTAAATACTTCACATTCATATTTAAAGAAAATTATTAAGTTACTCGTAAATGAAGGACTGATTATTTCAACGCCAGGTAAAAATGGTGGGTTTTCATTAGAAAAACCTCTAGAAGAAATTGCATTTTATGATGTGTTCATGGCAATAGAAGGCAGAGGAAAAATATTCGCGAGCCAACACTTGTTACGTAATTTTTTAGGTGAAAATGAAGGTGAAAAAGCACAAAAATGTGCGGTAACTGAATCATTAACAATTATTGAGGAAACTTTAATAAATACTTTAACTAGTATTACACTTGAAAATGTATCAAAAGATATAAAAAACCATTATGATTTAACAGAACTTCAGTCTTGGGTCAGTGAGAATATTTAGTCCAGAGATGTATGTCAATCTGAAAAACATAAGTTATAATAAAACTATTGAAGTGAAGTAATAATATCTATTATTGAGGGCTATTGACTTATAGTAGATTTAAATCATAGAGAGGAGCATAAGTAAGTATGAAATTGAATTGGGAAAACAAGATAGATGAAAGTTTAGTTTCAGCGTTTTATAAAGATCAAACTGAAAATATTAAAAATGAAGGATTTGAAGACACACTCGCTTTTGGTACAGCAGGTATCAGAGGGTTAATCGGTTTAGGACCTGGCCGTTTAAATGCCTTTACAGTGCGTAAAGTTGCGGTAGGTTTAGCTAAATATTTAAGTGAACACAAACCTGAATCATTAGTCGTGATTTATTTTGATACACGTTTCTTATCAGAAGAATTCGCACATGAAATTGCAGCAGTACTAGCACAATATGAAGTGAAAGCTGTAGTAGGCAAACGTTATAATTCTACACCTGAATTATCATTTGCGGTACGTTATTTAGAAGCAGATGCAGGTGTTATGATTACAGCGAGTCATAATCCTAAAGAATATAATGGAATTAAAATTTATGGTGCAGACGGCGGTCAATTATTGCCTCAACCTTCTGAGATGTTGAGTAGTTATATTAATCAAATTGATGATCCATTAGACATTGAAGGCGGAAATTTTGAAGAAGGACTAAACAATGGCTTCATTACACACTTATCAGAGGATGTTACAGAAGCTTATAAAGCAGAAGTAATTAAATTAGTTGATTCAATTCCAACGCAAACTGAAAAAATTGTGTTAACTAGTTTACATGGTACAAGTCTACCAATTCTATCCGAAATCTTTGAAAAATTAAATTACAGCAATTATGTCATCGAAAAAGAACAGTCACAACCTGACGGCAGCTTCCCGACAGTTGCTTATGCGAACCCAGAAGAAGAACAAGCCTTTACGTATAGTTTACGTTTAGCGGATCAAGAAGATGCCCAATTGATTTTAGCAACGGATCCTGATGCTGACCGCTTCGGCATGATTGAACGCTACAAAGATGGCACACACCGTTACTTCAACGGTAATGAAATCGGCTTAATCTTATTAAAATTACGTTATGACCAATTAAAAGCAGAAGGTACAAACCAACCGTTATACATGGTGAAATCTATTGTCAGCAGTGCAGCAAGTGATCGCTTAGCACAAGCATTAGACTTAGAAAGTAATACAGTTTTAACAGGATTCAAATTTATTTCTGAAATTCTTCAAAACAAACAAGATACTGATGAACAATTGGTATTAGGTTATGAAGAAAGCCATGGTTATCTAGCAGCACCATTCTCAAGAGACAAAGATGCGATTCAAATGATTCCATTAGTGGTTAAATACAAAAATGAATTAGCCCAACAAGGTAAAACGTTTAAAGGTGTCTTAGATGAAGTTTATGCTTTGACAGGTATCTTCAAAGACAAAACGATTTCACCTAAATTTGAAGGTGCTTCAGGCAGACAAAAAATAAATGATTTACTTGAAAGTTTCAGAAAAGAACAACCAGATACATTACTTGGGCTAAAAGTGAAACAAATTGAAGATTATCAAACGAAGACCATTACAGATTTAGTCAATCATCAAACAGTGGAAACAACATTACCACAAAGCAACTTAATCCGCTTCATTTTAGATGAAGGCTTTATCGCGTTAAGACCTTCAGGTACAGAACCTAAAATCAAAGTGTACTTCTCATTGAATGTTGAAGATTTAGAAGCTGTTGTTACACAATTTGAACAAACGTATTTGGATTAATAAAAATGAATTAAACTAACAAGAAAGACATATCGATAAAAGAGGAAATGAATGAATAGAAGAATAAAGAACGGCATTATCTTTGTCGTTGTAGTTACGTTGTTGGTTGGTGTATTTTCGGTTTATTTAAATTGGAAACATCATCAAAGCTATAGTCAGCATCAACTACCGAAAATAAGTGGAAACGCACAGTCAAAAGAAAAAGCAAATTACTATACTGTAATGAAAGATAATGCAGTAGACCCTAAAATTGATGCATATTTAAAAGGAAAAGGTTTTAACGGTACAATTACGATTTTTCATAAGGGTCAGTTAATTATGGACAAAGCGTATGGCTATCAAAATTTTGAAGAGAATAAGAAAAGTACACCGAACTCTATGTATTTGATCGGTTCTTCTCAAAAGTTCACAACAGGCTTATTATTGAAACAATTAGAAAGTGAAGGCAAAATAAATATTAATGACCGATTGGATAAATATTTGCCGTGGTTTAAAACAGAGCAACCCCTTTATTTGAAGGATTTAATGCTGCATCGAAGCGGTTTAAAGAAATTTACTGGCAGCAATACAGCACACAGTAATGAAGATGTTGCGAAAGAGTTACAGCGTGCAGGCATTCAGCCGGGTAAATATCATAAACATCAATATAATGATGGGAACTACATTATATTGTCTGATGTTATCCAAAAAGTGACACACAAGTCATTTGATCAATACTTTGATGAAAAATTAAAAAATCCGAACCAATTATATAGAACAGCTTTCTATAATGAAACACAATATCAACCCTTTATGGCACAAGGTTACAATGCTGAAAAACAACCGATGACTTTAAAATTTATGGACCATTACTACGGTGCAGGTAATTTGTTTATGTCAACGAGAGATATGGCAAAGCTGATCGCAAACTTGCAAGAAAATAAAATCTTATCTCCAAAAGATACGGAAGGGTTATTATACGAATTACACACACCAACTTACAATGAACCTTATCGTTACGGCTTTTATAGTTATGATAATGGTAATCGTGTTAATGGTATGTTTTTCGGTCATCAAATGACCAGCTATTTTAACAAAGATTATATCGTGGTAATGGGAACGAACTATCAATATCCGAAATACGTTAATGAACACTATATAAAAGATATTTTTGTGAAACAATTACATCAGCCAGATCCAACTAAAAAAAGCAGAGTCATTTGATTTAAACCGTTTTTTAATATCAAAACAAAAACGATATCAAATCAACTAACGTATCATTTCAAGACGTGACATCAAGTGAAGAGGACAACAATGAAGAGAAAACTAATAAAGATAATGATATTTATACTAATGGTCGCACTTATAGCCGGTGTGATAACTTATTATTTAAATTGGAAACATTTTCAACAATACGGACATCATCATAACCTTTTGAAAACTAAAGATAATCATCCATCAGTTCAAGTTGGAAGTTATAAAACTGTAATGAATGAAAAGAATGTGCGCTATACAGCCATTGATGAATATTTGAAAAAACAAAAGTTCAATGGTGATATTGTGATATATTACCAAGGTAAACTCGTGATGGATAAAGGATATGGTTATCAAGACTTTATCAATCGTAAAAAGACGAATCCTAATTCAATGTATTTGATTGGGTCAGCGCAAAAGTTTATGACAGGTATGATGCTTAAAAAGTTAGAAACAGAAGGTAAACTCAACATCAACGATGAAGTGACAAAATATCTACCTTGGTTTCAAACCAATGAACCTTTGATTCTGCGTGATTTTATGCTGCATCAAAGCGGTATACAAATGTTTCGCCCGAAAACGAATATCCATAGTATAGATGGAGCAGTTCATATGTTGCAGGAACAAGGGTTGCAGCCGGATATGTTTAGAAAGCATCAATATAATGATGCGAATTATATTGTGTTAGCGCGGGTGATTGAAGCGGTCACTAAGATGTCATATGCAGATTATTTCAATCAAAACTTTGTACAACCATATGAATTGAACCAAACAGCCTTTTACAATAACACTGCTTATAAACCTTATATGGCTAAAGGCTATAATGAATTGAAAATACCAGAGTTTCCTGCATACATGGATCAATATTATGGGGCAGGTAATTTGTATATGGCACCTAGAGACATGGGGAAATTTGTCTTAGCATTACAAAATCAGAAGATGTTTAATGCACATACTACAAATCAACTCTTACATGAAGTGAACACCAAAGAGTTTCCACATGCATATCGTTATGGCTTTTACAGTTTTGGTCAGAGTGCGCGCGCAAATGGTATATTTTATGGGCAACAATTTACTTGCTACTTCAATAAGGATTATATATTAGTGATGGGCACTAACTATCAAAAACCAGTTGGTAAGAATGAAACATTAATGAAAAAGATTTTTATGGATTATCTGAAACAACCAGATCCTACTAAAAAAGCAAAACAGTAGAATAAAAAAGTGAAGTAATAGACTGTTTCATCTACAGTGATATGTAGAGCGAGACAGTCTATTTTGTTTGGAAACAATTTCTCAAATAAAGAGAAAACAATATATTTAAATGTATAATAACACAAAATATTGGGAATAATTTAAATAATTCATGGCGTAACGGGTATATAAATACAAGGAGGAATCGATATGCAGAAAAAAATGCTTTCTTTATTAGTCGCTTCCGGTTTAGTACTTGCTGCATGTGGGCAAGGCGGATCAAGCGATGAAAACAAAAATGATTCAGAACAAAAAGCCAATCCAGACCAAAAACAAAAAGGTGATACTTCTGGTACAAGCGAGACTGGTAAAAACAGTAACGTTATTAAACTAGGAGATATTAAAACTCAACCTGAAGATGCAGTAAAAACTGCTAAGAAAGAATATGATGGTGAATTAAAAGAAATCTCATTTGAAAAAGAACAAGGCAAATGGGCATATAAAATTGATTTACAAAAACAAGGTGAAGAAGGAGAAGTTATCATCAACAGTAAAGATGGTAAAGTCATGAATAAATCAACTGAAAAAGAAGATGATTATGACAAAGCAAAATCATTCAAATATGAAGACTTCAAACCTTATGATGAAATCATCAAAAAAGCGAAAGACAACTTCAATGGTGATATCCATGAATGGTCATTATCAAGAGATAGTGACGAAGGTAAATTCGTTTACGATGTAGACTTACAAAAAGGCAACTCTAAACAAGAGTTCAGCTTGGATGCGAAAACAGCTAAAATTTTAAAAAATGAAAAAGATGACTAATCTTTAAATACGAAATGGACTACTTAGGTTAATGCCTAGGTAGTCTTTTTTTTTACGTCAAAATGAAAGGGAATTCATTCAAATCTTTAAAGCGCTGTCAATTTTATGTAGATTATGTAACTTATTTGTCATAAATCGCTTGAAACAACTATAATTTTTAAAATTTGAATTGACTAGTACGAGTTAAAAAGTTACATTATTATTGTGAACAAAAACGAACAATAACGAACATAAAAAGCTGCGATAATTTTTTATATGTTCATGTTGTATCGTTGGCGTTGATAATTGTAAAATACACATTTTAATTCAACCTAAGGGGGAAACACCATGAGCAACAAAGAAGAAAACATGATGATTGGTTTCACAATCGTTGCGATTGCAGGTGATGCACGTCGAGAAGTAATGGCAGCTTTAGCCGCTGCTAAAGAAAACGATTTTGAACAAGCACGTCAACACATTGTTGAAGCCAACAACTTTATCACAGAAGCACATAAGGAACAAACGCAAATGTTAGCGAAAGAAGCAGCAGGAGAAGCATCTGATATTAGTTTTATCATGGTTCACGGTCAAGACCATTTGATGACTACAATGGCTTTGAGAGACGCAGCAAACTACATGATTGACTTATATGAACAACTCCGTGATTTAAAACACTAATAAGCAGGTGACAGCATGAATAAAATTATTAAAATGATTGAAAAAATGAAACCTTTCTTTGAAAAGATTGCATCTAACCCGTATTTAACTGCAATCCGTGATGGTTTCGTAGCTTTAATGCCAGTCGTTTTATTCTCATCTTTATTTATCTTGGTAGCTTATGTACCAAACGTATGGGGATTCCACTGGCCTAAAAATATTGAAGACATCATCATGAAAGTTTATAACTTCACGATGGGTATGTTAGCCGTCTTCATGGCAGGTACTGTAACTAAATCACTTACCGACAACAGAAACTTGAAATTACCTAAAACGAACCAAATCAACGTAATTTCAACTTTCGTAGCTGCTGAAGCTTCGTTATTAATCTTAGCAGTTAAACCAATCAAAGATGGTATCAGCATTGAATTATTAGGTACTAAAGGATTAATCGCAGCATTCTTAGTCGCATTCATCGTGCCGAACATCTATAAATTCTGTATTGGTAGAAACATCACAATCAAAATGCCTCCGCAAGTTCCAGGTAACATCGCGCAAGCATTTAAAGACATGATTCCATTCGCACTTTCAGTAACATTCTTCTGGATCGTTGATATTGTCGTTCGTGCATTATCACACGGTAACACAGCAGAATTGGTAACTACATTGTTATCTCCATTATTCAGAGCAGCAAACGGTTACTTAGGATTCGCGATTATCTTTGGTTTCATGGCATTCTTCTGGTTTATCGGGGTTCACGGTCCTTCAGTAGTTGGTCCGGCAGTAATCGCGATTATGTACAACAACCAAGTAGAAAACTTACGTTTATTCAGAGCGGGTGAACATGCGCATTACGCATTAACTCAATCAACACAAGACTTCGTAGCATTAATTGGTGGTACAGGTGCAACTTTATTAGTACCTTATATCTTCATTTTCCTATGTAAGTCCCCTGAATTAAAAGCGGTGGGTAAAGCTTCGGTTATCCCGACTACATTCGCCGTTAACGAACCATTATTATTTGGTGCACCGATCATCTTGAACCCAGTGTTCATGGTTCCATTCATTATCACACCAATTTTAAACTCTTGGATTTTAAAATTCTTCGTAGATAATCTTGGAATGAACGGATTTATGCACTTCTTACCATGGCCAACACCAGGTCCAATCGGTATCTATATGGCGTCTAACTTCTCAGTATTATCATTATTATTAATCGCCATTATCTTAGTATTAGACTTTACAATTTGGTTCCCGTTCATCAAAGCTTATGACAAATTAAAACTTGATGAAGAACATGAAATTGAATTACAAAAAGCTGCAGCTGCTACAGCTGGCGGCGGAACTGCTGCACCAATTGAAGTTGAAGAAAACACTCCAGACTTCAATTCTCGTGAACATACAAACGTATTAGTTGTATGTGCCGGCGGTGGTACAAGTGGTATCTTAGCAAACAGCTTAAACAAATATGCGAAAGAAAATGACATTCCGTTAGAAGCAACAGCGCGTGCTTACGGTCAAGATATGGACTTAATCAAAGATATGGACATCGTAATCTTAGCACCACAAATGGATGCGATGAAAGATGAAATGAGAAAATATACTGATCAATACGGTGCTGTATTAGTACCAACAACTGGTAAGCAATACATTGGCTTAACTCGTGATGGAGAAGGCGCAATGAAATTGATTTTCGAAAAAATCAACGAAAAATAAGCAATAATTTAATGTAAGACACACACTTAGCCCCTTGTCGCATTTACACACGACATCTTAAGTATCTACACAAGCGGCAAGGGGCTCCATTTGTGTGTGATGTAACTAGTAATATTGAAGATATTAATTAACTAAAAAGGAGACAATTTAATGAGTAAATTACCTAAAGACTTTGTATTAGGTGCTGCAACTGCTGCATATCAAGTTGAAGGTTCAAGTACTGTAGATGGTAAAGGTCGTGTATTATGGGATGGTTTCTTAGAAAAACAAGGACGTTTTTCTCCAGACCCAGCAAGTGACTTTTACAATCGTTATGAAGAAGATATCAAATTAGCATCAGAATATGGTATCAAAGCAATCCGTATTTCAATTGCTTGGTCACGTATTATTCCTGATGGTACAGGTGAAGTAAACGAAAAAGGTTTGACATATTATCGCAAAGTATTCGAAACTTGCCATAAATATGGAATCGAACCTTTTGTTACACTTCACCACTTTGATACTCCAGAAACTTTATTTGAAAAAGGTGACTGGTTAAACAAAGATCAAATCGATGCATTCGAACGTTATGCTGAACTTGTATTTGACGAATATCATGATGTTGTTAAATACTGGATCACAATCAACGAACCAATCGCGTATGTTCAAGGACAATATATTACAGGTGCTTTCCCTCCTGGTGAACAGTACAACACTTTAAAATGTTTACAAGCACAACATAACCAAATCGCTGCACATAGCCGCATTGTAAACTTATTTAAATCAAAAGGTTATGAAGGTGAAATTGGTTTAGTTCACGCATTAACACAATTCTACAGCATCGATGATCAACCATTAAACCAAATCGCTGCTTACAAACATGATATCTTTATGAATGGTTTCATGTTAGACGGAACATTCCTAGGTTACTATACTCCAGCTAAATTAACTGTAGTAAGAGAAATCTTAGGTGAAGAATTCGAACAATTAGATATTCGCGAAGAAGAACTAGAAGAAATCCGTAAAGCTGCACCACAACTTGACTTCTTAGGTATTAACTATTACCAAAGTAACTGGATCAAATACCATAATGAAGAAAGCTATATTCACCATAATGGTACAGGCGATAAAGGAACTTCTGTCTTCCGTGTTAAAGGTATCGGAGAAGTTGTTAAAAATGAAGCAATCCCTACAAATGACTGGGATTGGTACATTTATCCAGAAGGTCTATATGACATGATGGAACGTATTAAAAACGACTATCCTAACTACAAAAAAATCTATGTTACTGAAAACGGCCTAGGCTACAAAGATGTACTTGAAGATAACGGTGAAGTACATGATGACGAACGTATTGACTATGTAAGACAACATATTGAAGCAATCGAACGTGCATACGCAGACGGTATCAACGTTAAAGGTTACTTCATCTGGTCACTACAAGATATGTTCAGCTGGTCAAACGGCTACAATAAACGTTATGGTTTATTCTATATCGATTTCGAAACTCAAAAACGTTATGTTAAAGACAGTGCGAAATGGTATAAACAATTATCAGACGACATTTATGGAAAGTAAATAAGTAAGGCAAAACCCCTCAGAATTTTCTGAGGGGTTTTGTTATATAAGTTGGTATAGAATATATGTTTGAAAGTTATTGCTTCGTATCTTTAAACTGCAGAATACGTTGACCAATTTGGTCTCTGACCTTTTGGAAAACAGACCAATCTTTGCCGGCAGGGTCTTCAAAGCCCCAATGTACTTTTTTAACATGCTTAGGGACGACAGGACAATGTGCCTCCGCATGATCGCATAACGTCACAACGAGTTTGGCTTTGTTTAATAAATCAATATCGATTTTATCAGAGGTTTGATCGCTGATATCAATGTTAACTTCTTGCATCGCTTTAACCGCAAGAGGATTCACACCATGTGCTTCAATCCCTCCAGATATAACAGTCCAGTCGTCACCAAGTATCACTTTTCCGAAACCTTCTGCCATTTGGCTGCGACATGCATTGCCTGTACAAATAAAGTAAATAATAGGTTTATCCATATGTGTTCCTCTTTTCTAATTAAGTAGTAGTGAGAGATATAGACCAATAAGTGTGATGAATAGGACAGGTAATGTCACAATCACACCTGTTTTAAAGTAAACCCCCCATGAGATTTTGACGCCTTTTTGGGCTAGAACATGTAACCAAAGTAATGTTGCGAGCGAACCGATAGGGGTCATTTTCGGCCCTAAATCAGAACCGATCACATTCGCATAAATTAAACCTTCTTTGATGATACCTGAGGCATGTGCTTGATTAATCGCAATCGCATCAATCATGACAGTTGGCATATTGTTCATAATTGCGGATAAGACAGCTGATAAGAAGCCCATGCCCATAATACCACTCAATAAACCATGTTGTGAGAAGTTATCTATGATGTTTCCTAACAACGCAGTAATGCCTACATTTTTAAGTCCGAAGACAACTAAATACATACCAAGTGAAAATAAGACAATGTTCCAAGGTGCGCCTTTAATAACTTGTTTTGTGTGTACAGCTTTAGAGCCTTTTGCGAGTACTAAGAAAGCTAACGCAACTACGCCTGCGATGAATGATACAGGAATATTTAATGACTCGCTGATGACATAACCTATGAGTAATACTGAAAGCACAATCCAAGCTATTTTAAATAACTTATCATCTTTAATCGCACTACGGGGTGACTTGAGTGTTGTATCATCGAAATGTGTTGGGATGGCTTTCTTAAAATATAGATAAAGCACGATAATACTGGCTACAAGCGCAAAAAGGTTAGGGAGCATCATATGTTTCATATACTCAACAAAACCAATATTAAAGTAGTCAGCAGAGACAATATTGACTAGGTTACTAACGACCAACGGTAGGGAAGTCGCATCCGCAATAAAACCACTTGCGATAATGAACGGAAAAATTACACGTTGATTAAAGTTCAAATGTCGCACCATCGCAAGAACGATAGGCGTTAATATTAATGCTGCACCATCATTGGCAAAAAGTGCCGCAACCACAGCACCTAATAACATGATATAAACAAACATCTTAATCCCGTTACCTTGTGATGCTTTTACCATGTGTAAAGCTGCCCATTCAAAGAAGCCAATCTCATCAAGGATTAAAGAAATGATGATTAAAGCGATGAATGTGAGTGTCGCATTCCATACAATCTGTGTCACTTCACCGACATCGCTTAATGTGACAACACCAGTGATCAAGGCAAGCACAGCACCTACAAGCGCTGTAATACCAATATCCAGCCCTTTAGGCTGCCATATCACAAAAATTAAGGTAAGTATAAAAATCGTAATGGCTAGAAAAGTCAAAGTCGTTCTACTCCTTTATGAATGTTGTGACATGCACAACTAGGTTGAGATGTACCTATATCATGGAGTTGATCTAAGAGGGAAGTATAGGTTTCTGTATTCAAATGATAATAATGTTTATTACCATCTTGGCGTTTATTAACTAAATGATTATCCATTAAAGCTTTCATATGATGACTTAAGGTAGGTTGTGTCACTTGAAAGTAGGTCAATAAATCATTAGCACATAATTCCCCACAAGACAGTAAATTGAGTATTTCTAAGCGAATAGGGCTCGATATCGCTTTTAAGTATGTAGATAATGTTTGATAGTCCATTAAATCATCCTTTCTTTAATAGAGTATCAACTATATAGATAACTGTCTATATAGAAAACATAAAAAAACCTAGCAACTTTTGGTTGCTAGGCAAGATAGTGATTCGATTTATTATTTAACTGGGTTAGCAGTTTCATCTAATACTTTGTTTAAGCTTTCGATGTTTGCTTTACCTTCAGTACGGAACCATTCTACAACAGCATCTTCGCCTTCTGAGAAGTGATCAGTAGCACCTCTCCATGTAGCACGGCCACATAATACACCATTGAATGTAGAACCAGATTCTTTAGCGAAGTATAAAGTTTTTTGGAATAAGTCTGCAGATACACCTGCGCTTAAGTAGATGTAAGGTAAGTTAGTTGAAGCAGCTTGTTCTTTGAATGCTTGAGCAGCTTCTTCTTTAGTGAATAATGCTTTTTCACCGAAACCTTCAACATAGTTCATGTTTACAGGAACTTCTACTTTTAATACGTCTACGTTGAAACGAGGTTCAGAGTATTTTTTCATTGCTTCGTTTACTTTGTGTGCTTTTACTTTCGCATATTCTTCAGAACCGCTGTCTGCGTTGTTAGCGTCATAAGAAACGATTTCTAAGAATAATGGTAAACCTTCAGCTACACATTCAGCACCAACACGTTCAACGAAAGCTTCTTTTTGATCGTTGATTGCTTTGTCTTCGTCGATGTCAACATAAACTAATAATTTAACAGCATCTGCGCCAGCTTCTTTTAAACGTTTAACAGACCATACATTTAATAAGTCAGGTAAACGTCCTGGTTCTGAAGCATCGTAACCAGTTTTTTCATAAGCTAATAATAAACCAGCATTTTTAGCACGAACTTTAGTTGCTGGAAGACCATATTCAGGGTCTAATAAGATACTTGAAGCGTATGGTGTTAACTCTTCAGATACATGTACTTTGAATTGTTCTAAATCTTCTGTTTTAGCATCTTCACCTAATAAGCGTTTTAAAGCGCCACGTTGGTCGATTGCTAATGCAGCGATGTAGTTTTTGTCGTTTAATAAAGGTTTAATTGATTTTGTCATGATGAATGCTCCACCTTTTCAATAGTTATTTGATTACTGAATTTCTCAAAGTTATTTAAGTCAATGTGGCCAGTTCGTGCTTCTAATGCATTGGAAATACCAGCAGCCATAGCGTATGTTGCTGATTCTTGGATAGAAGCGTCTTTAGAGATGCCATAGCTGAAACCAGCTAAACTGCTATCTCCAGAACCTACTGGGTTAATCGCAACGACTTTAGGAATATCAACGTTATAGACTTGTGCTTCATGACGTAGTAATGCACCATTTTTACCTAAAGATAATAAGATATATGGAATATGCGCTAAGCTTTCGTCTAATAATTGATTGGCTAAGTCGATGTTGTCTGAATTAGTAATTGCTTTGATCTCTTCATCATTTGGTTTGATTAAGAGAGGAGGGCAATGTTTTGAATGATTAACAGTATAGTTTAATACTTGTCCTGAAGTATCTAAACAAACTGGTACATTCTGTTCATTTGCGACTTCTAACAATTTGACGTAATAGTCTTCAGGGAAGCCTTTAGGTAAGCTGCCTGAAATCGTAATTAAGTCAAAGTTAGAGATAATCGAATTGAAGTGTTCTAAGAAGCGGATTTGAATTTCTTCTGGTTGCAATGCACCGCTTTCTAGAATTTCAGTTTGACTATTTTCGCTTGTAACGGCGATACATAAACGAGTTGAAGCTGGAGAAACAGTGAAATCATGTTGGATTTTTGTTTCATCTAAGTTGTTAGTTAACCACTCGCCGAATTTACCGCCGATAATTCCTGTACATGTAACATCAATTCCTAGTTCACTCGCAACACGTGCTACGTTGATGCCTTTACCGCCAGCTGATTTGTAATCCTCGGTTGCACGTTGAACTGAATTGATTTCGAAGTGTTCTAATGGGTAATTGATATCAATTGCAGGATTTAATGTAACGGTTAATAGTTTGAATGTCATTAGTCGTGATATTCTCCGTTATTCCATTTAGTTAAGAAATCATCGAACATATCTGGAGTGTAATGAACATCTTCAGGTTTTAAAGTTTCATCCATTGCTTTGATAATCGTTTCTTTTTCTGGAGTTGGTTCATATTCTGTTTCTGCAAATGTATCAACGATGTTTTTGATTAAGTCAACACCTGTAACCATACCGCCAGCTGCGATGACATTACAGTTGTATTCGCTTCTTGCTAAACGTGCACTTGTTGCATCACGAACTAATGCAACACGAGTTCCAGGTACTTTAGTTGCACTTGCACTAATACCTACACCAGTACCACATAATGCAACACCAAAGTCTACTTCACCTGTAGCAACTAAATGACCGATACGTGTACCGTAGATAGGGTAGTGTGTACGTACATAGTCATAAGTACCGACATCAATAACTTCATGTCCGTTATTTTTTAAATAAGTAGCAACTTCTGCTTTAATATTTGTAACAATATGGTCACAACCAATAGCAATTTTCATAATTTAATATCCTCCTATTAACATAAAGAATTCAACATATCTACTCTGATTTGGTGTCGTCCAGCGTCGTAGCCTGCTTTTAAGAATGCTTTTACGCAGTTTAATGCGTTTAATTTACCTACAACTTCGCTACCTAATACGATAACGTTTGTATTATTGTGTCTATGAGTCATTTTTGCTGATTGCTCATCTGAAACCGTTGCTGCAATAATATTTTTTTGTTTGTTCGCAAAGTTGAAAGGTGCAATACCGTATTTGTCGATGACAATGGCTTTAGTACCTTCGTGTTCTTGGACATATTTAGTAACCTCAAGTGTAATTTCAGCAATGTTAGTTGCTTTACTGTTTACTGATAAGTCCTCGATTTCGTACTCAGCATCTGCTAAAGATTCTAAAATGAAATCTTTTAATTCTTTTGACTGTGAATCACTATGAATAACAATAGACATAATAAATCCTCCTGTTCGAAAATGTTTGATTTTGTTCTTATCTAGAATATACACTTCAAGGGGTAATTTGTCAATTTGATAGATTGTAAAAAATAAGTAAATCTATTGATAAAAGGGAATTTATAAGAAGATAAGAGGGGATATTTCAATAATTAGACAAAAAGAAAACGCACACGTTTCGTGTGCGTTAATGTTCGTATTAAATTATAAGATATCAGTATAGTTTTGATAATTCTCTCTGATTGTTTGCGAAATATCGTTATCAGTAATAATCGCATCTAAATGATCGATTTGATAGAAAACTGAAAAAGCACGTGTATTGAATTTTGAACTGTCCGAAACAAGATATTTCTTCGAAGATTGGTTCAAAATAATTTCATTGGCTTTTCCTTCTTCTTCATTCGCAGTTGTCGCATCATTATCGCTGATACCATTGACGCCAATAAATGCTTTATCAATATGTAATGACTCCAGCATTGTATTTGCGAGACGTCCGATAAATGAACCTGTTTTCTTTCGATAACGGCCACCGATTAAAACAATATCCATATGTTCTAAGCCTTCATATTGTTCGAAAATATACAGTGAATTGGTAATGATATGTAAACGCATATCTTTAATGAAAGGGAAGATGGCTTCATTTGTTGTACCTGAGCCAATAAATACCGTATCTTCATTTTGAATCAGTCGGCTGGCTTTTTCAGCAATCATACGTTTTTTATCACTATTCAGCTGTTGTTTTTCTTCATTTGCAAGCTCGTTATAAAAGGTATGAGGTAAGACAGCTCCGCCGTGAACACGTACAAGCAAGGCTTTATGTTCAAGCTCTTTTAAATCACGTCGGATAGTCATTGCAGCCACGTCCATATCATTAGATAAATAACTGACGCTGACGCTTCCGTTTTCTTTTAAGATGGATAGTATTTTTTGATGTCGCGCTTCTTTTAAATTCATTATATTTCACAACCTGTATATTTTTTCGATTTCGTCATTATTATAGCATAATAATTTATTGGGAATGTACCATATTTAGTTTTATTTTGCATATGAGAGTGCCTCAAAGAACAGCTGTTTAAAGCGAGTTTTGTCTACTGCTAAAACAACGTTTATTGACTTTTCTTGAGCATTGTAATTCACAACAGTAGCACCGCGTGTGTAAGTGCCGTTTAATTCAATCGCAACTGCTGCATCTGCAGTTTTAAAGTGTTCTGGATGCAGTAGGTAAAGCATGGTATAAGCATCGTATACAGCAATGCCTGTATCGAATTCATCGCCGTGGTAATGATTAAACATATGATACAACATATGGGTAGTTTGATTAATAGATTTCAACTCGTTGATTGCAGTACTTGATAAACTAGCACCTCTTGCTACATCAAGTCCAACCATTGTGATAGGGAGACCTGTTTTAAAGACAATATCTGCAGCTTCAGGATCACAGTAGATATTAAATTCAGCAGCAGGTGTAACATTACCGCGTCCAGCACTGCCACCCATTAAAACAATCGCTTTGATATTAGATTTAACTTCTGGATACGTTTTAAAAAGCAAAGCGATATTTGTTAGAGGACCAATTGGCACAAGTGTAATGGGCTCATCAGATTCTAGAATAGTTTCTCGCATAGCTTCTATAGCTCGATTAGAGGCAAGTAATTCTGGTGAGGGTTCTGGAAGTTCATAACCACCCATACCTGTTTCACCATGTACGTGAGAAGCATCAATCGGTGCATTGATTAAAGGTGCGACTGCACCACGATGTACTGGAACATCGCTTTCAAAGAATGCTTTGAGTTGTAGGGCGTTTCGTGTAGTTTTATCTATATTGACATTACCATGTACGGTAGTAATCATCTTCACATCAATCTCAGGATGATTCAGCGCAATACTAATAGCTGCTGCGTCATCAATACCTGGATCAGTATCTATGATAATAGGGGTTGTCATATCTCTTTCTTCCTCCTTTTAAAAATAAAATAAGCTACTTATATATTTTATAATCCTTCTGCAAAATAGTCTAAAATTATGTATAAAAAAACTGGCAGGGGAGAAACCCCAGCCAGTTTTTTGTGCATCATATAAATACTGATATTACATATGAGCACTGTGTCCGCCGACCATAACCCAATAAGAACCGATAACAGTAATTAGGGTAATGATAATGGCGAAGATAACTTTGAATAATTGTGTGCGTCCATCTTTACCTTCAGTTAAATGCATGAACATTAATAATTGAAGGGCAGCTTGGATGAAAGCAAATCCAAAGATAATTGTAATCTTAGCGTTAAGTGCTAAAGATGTGTAAATCGTCACGTATACTGCTAATAGTGTCAAGACAATTGAGGCAATAAAGCCAACTGTATGTTTTGCTATTGTATTCATCCGCTATACACCATCCCTATCAAGTATACTGCAGTAAAGATGAAGACCCAAACAACATCTAAGAAGTGCCAGTATAAACTTACGATAAATAATTTTGGCGCATTGTCTTTATTAAGTCCACGCATTGCTACTTGGATTAATAGACAAATCACCCAACCGATACCCAACGAAACGTGGACACCGTGTGTTCCTAACAAGATGAAGAAACTTGACCAGTAAGAACCGATTTGTGGTGTTACACCTTGGTGTGCATAGTGTGCGAACTCGTAAATTTCTAAACCTACGAATAAGATACCAAGCAATACTGTGATAATCATCCAGATCATCATTAGTTTTTGCTTTTCTTTTCTCATGTAATAAATTGAAATACCACATGTATATGAACTGATTAATAACGCAAATGTCATTAATAATACTAAAGGCATTTCGAATAAATCAGTTGTTAACTTACCAGCGTAATCACCGCCGTGTTGCATGATAAGCAACGTCGCAAATAGTGTACCGAATAAAGAGAATTCAGCTGTTAGGAAGATCCAGAAGCCAAACTTGTTCAAATTACCTTCATGCGATTGCGCATCAATTGTTTTTGTATCATGCATGACTTTCAGCCTCCCGTTCTTTTTCACGAGCTTCACGAAGTTTTGCTTCAGTAGCAGCTACTTCAGAAGCTGGGATATAGTAACCATGGTCGACTTGGAAACTTCTGTAAATCATTGTACCTAATGTACCGATTAAGCAGATAATCGCTGGTACGATAGTTTCGAATGTTAAGAAGAAGCAACCAACAGTTAAGAAGATAGCCATGAAGAAACCAACTGGTGTGTTGTTCGGCATGTGGATATCTTTATAATTATGGTTGTCTAAGTAATGACGACCTTGTTTTTTCATATCTACAAATGTGTCTAAATCATCCCAGTCTGGAGTGATTGCGAAGTTGTACACTGGTGGAATTGATGAAGCAGTACTCCACTCAAGTGAACGTCCGATACCCCATGAGTCGCCTGAAGCGATACGTGGTGATTTAAGGTGACTGTAAACAATGTTAGCTACTAAGAATAAGAAGCCGATTGACATTAATAGTGCACCGATTGTAGAAATTACGTTTAACATGAACCAACCATCTGATGGCATGTAAGTGTATAAACGACGTGGCATACCGTCTAAACCAAGAATGAATTGTGGCATGAAACATACGTTGAATCCGATTACGAATAACCAGAAGAACGGAATGTTCAAGCGTTCATTCAATTTGTAACCCATCATCTTAGGATACCAGAAGATAAGTGCTGCTAAACAAGCGAACACAACACCACAAACTAATGTGTAGTGGAAGTGGGCTACTAAGAAGTACGTATTATGGTACTGATAGTCTGTTGAAGCCATTGCTAACATAACCCCTGTTACCCCACCGATTGTGAACGTTGGGATGAACGCTAATGAGAATAGCATTGGCGATTCGAAAGAAATTCGACCTTGGTATAGCGTAGCTAACCAGTTGAATATTTTAACACCGGTAGGCACAGCGATTAACATTGTTGAGATTGAGAAGAATGAGTTGATTAAAGGACCATTACCCATAGTGAAGAAATGGTGAACCCATACTAAGAAACTCAAGAATGCGATTGCTGATGTTGCCCAGATCATACTCTTATGACCGAATAAGTGTTTACGTGCGAACGTTGAAATAACGTCTGAGAAAATACCGAATGCTGGAAGGACAACGATGTAAACCTCAGGGTGCCCCCAAACCCAGAAGAAGTTAGCCCAAAGCATTGGCATACCACCATTAGCAACTGTGAAGAATTGAGTACCGAAGATACGGTCAATTGTCATCAATGCTAATGTAACTGTGAATACAGGGAATACTAGGATAATGATCAATGCTGTAACGAAAGTTGTTACTGTGAACATTGGCATTTCCATAAATTTCATAGTTGGTGTTTTCATTCGTAAAATTGTTACGAAGAAGTTAATACCTGTCATTAATGTACCGATACCTGAAAGCTGAATAGCTAATAGGTAGTAGTTAACACCAGGACCTGGACTGAACTCACCAGCAAGTGGTGCATAGTTTGTCCAACCTGCAGCAGGTGAACCACCAATGATGAATGACATGTTGAATAGTAACATTGCTCCGAAGAATAACCAGAAGCTAATGTTGTTCATTACAGGGAATGCAACGTCGCGTGCACCAATTTGTAAAGGTACAACTACGTTCCATAAACCGAAAATGAATGGCATTGCCATGAAGATGATCATGATAACACCGTGTGTTGTAAAGATTTCGTTATAGTGGTTTGATTCCAAGAACGGGTTGTTCGGAATTGTTAATTGCGTACGAATTAAAATTGCATCAATACCACCACGGACGAACATTAATACAGCACAAATCAGATACATTAATCCGATTTTCTTGTGGTCAATTGTTGTAAACCACTCTCTGTAAAGATATTTCCATAACTTAAAGTACGTGATTACTGCGATTACCCCGATAACTAGGAATGGCGCACCAATTTGTGCCATTGTGATCATCCAGTTACCTTGAACGAGTAATTCATGCCATGGGAAATTCATTAATGTTCACCTCCATGATTTTTCTTGTTAAGCTCTTCAGCTTTTTCATCTTTAGCGCCTTTTTGAGCTTTTTCCATTTCGTCCATATTATGAGATTCTTCTTTCTTGAATTCATTATTATATGGTTTGTCGTTAGGTAAGATCATAGCATCCATACCGTGTCTCTTATACATAGCGTTTGTAATTTGAGATTTACGAGCAGGATATTTTGAATCTGGTTTGCTTAATACGCCTTCAGTTACATCATAGAAGTTTGGATCTTTTGGAGTGTAATGGAAACGTTTATAAGCGTAGAAGATGTATTCAGGGTCAGCAGCTGGATCTACGAAGTCCATGTGAGTACCACTGAATGTCAACTCTTCATTCTTAGTTGTAGGTAGTAATTGTTTATCGAAAGTATCTTGAGAAAGTTTAGGTTCTTTCTTAGCTTTTTCTACCCATTTGTTGAATTCTGAGTTGCTTACTGCATGTACTGGGAATGTTTGACGAGCGAAACCTTCACCATTGAAGTTTGAGTTACGTCCACGGAACGTACCTTCTTGGTCAGCTTCTAATGTCCATTCCATTGTCATTGCAGTCATTGCATATTTTTGACCGCCAAGTTGTGGAATCCAGAAACTTGTCATTGTATCCATAGATTGCAACTTGAATACAATCGGACGATCTTTTGGAATCGTAATGTGATTCACTGTTTCAATTTTTTGCTCTGGATAAGCAAAGAACCATTTGAAACCTGCGCTTGTTGCATAAACGACGACAGGGTCTTTGTCTTTTGCAGGCGGTGCATCGTACTCATAAAGTGTTTTGACTGTTGGAATAGCCAAAGCAAGTAAGATGATAAATGGTACGGTGAACCAAATAGTTTCTAATAAAGCACTGTGATGTACTTTACCTGATTGTGTTGTATTTGTGTATCGGTATTTGTAAGCAAATACAGCGAATAGAATAAATACAACCGCAACAATAACAAGCATAAAGATGATTGAATAAATGATCAGCCATTTTAAACTGCTTGCCATTGGCCCTTTTGGGTTAAGTACTTCCATATGTTCACAACCACTGAGTAAAATCAGTGAGCCGAACAATAGAAGCAAAGACTTAATTTTTGACACTTTATTGACCTCCTAATACTACAATTGTAGGGCTTAACAATAATTTTAGTTTATTATGCAATATTTACAAGTGGGTATCCGCAACTTTTTTACATAAAAATAAAGAAAGCCTTACAGACACTAGGCCTGACGGGCTTTCACAGATTTGTTAAATTTATGTGTCCATTTTGTGAATACTGACAAAAATGACAGAAAGCACAAAAAAGGGCGCTGTAGTTGAGAATGCTTATCAATTAAGGGGTTGAAAGCGCTAGCGCCAAAAAACAAAATAATTATTTTTAAATAGATTTTATCGACAAGTTACTTGACTTCTATGTAGCGTTCAGAAATATCTTTCGCTCCATCTGAATCAATGACTTGATATTCGACTTTGTATTTACCAATTTTATTTGTATCGACATGACCATTGACGATAATCTGATCAGTCAAATCTCCGTCTTCTTTATCATAAGCGCTGATTCCATTCAGTAAGTTGTAATTTTCGCCTTTTTGAATAATCGCATCTTCAACACCTTTAAGCTTTGGTACAGAGTTATCTGTAGCTTCAGCGTTTAAATTGGGTGTTACTAATGTAGCAGACACACCAAGTGCTGAAAGTGACTGTAATAGTTTGTTCATTGTTTAGACCTCCGTATTCAATGGCTAATCATTAAAGCGTCATATTAATCAGTTCAATCACGAATATTTGCGATTGAACTTTGTATTAGGTTCAATATACCGTGTTTGTTTCTTTATTACATCCTACTACGGACCTAATCTTTATTACAAGACTAATTTTACAGAATAATTATGAAAATCAGATTAAAATAACGTTAAGTTTTCTCAGTTGTCAAATATTTACTGAGAAAAAAGCGGGAATATTTAGAAACACTATATAGGAAAGAAGTTAAAGGAGGGATTTATGCTAAATAATAATGTGGGTCGTACTTTATTTCATTACTAACACGGGATTTTGAGTCCCGCACATGTAAGAAGAATGCTTTAAATAAAAATCATTATAATACGTTTTAAGTTTGTCATATTGTTTATACTTAATTGTGAAAAGAATATGAAGAAATATGAAATAAAATTGTCTATTATGTGAACTAGGTTCTTAATTGTTTTAATTTCGTCATATTCGTATTATGATGAAATTGAGTCGAAGAGGGAGTGAAGTTAAATGTTATCTGAAAAAGATATGGATATTATTAAACAAACAGTACCAGTTCTTCAAGAAAAAGGTGTGGAAATTACGTCATTCTTCTACAATAGAATGTTCAATGAACACCCAGAGTTACGCAACATGTTCAACCAAACTAACCAGAAAAAAGGTTTGCAATCCACAGCCTTAGCTCAAACAGTCTTAGCTGCAGCAGCAAACATTGAACAGTTAGGTGCAATTATGCCTGTAGTTAAAGAGATTGCTTACAAACACGTTGCATTACAAGTACCTGAATCAGGTTACAAAATTGTTGGTGAAAATTTAATCGCAGCAATTATGCACGTTTTAGATTTAAAAGAAGAAGATCCAGTGATTCAAGCTTGGATTAACGCATACTGGGAAATTGCAGATGTATTCATTCAAGTAGAGAAAGACATGTATGCTGAAATGTTATGGGATGGTTTCCAACCATTCACAGTTACAAATATTGAAAATGTCGCTTCAGATATTAAAGCATTTACAGTTTCATCAGATAAATATGATTTACGCAACTTTGAAGCAGGTCAATATATTACAGTTGATGTTTCAAGTGATAAATTACCATACAGAGCAAAACGTCACTATTCAATCGTTGGCGGAGACGAAGATACGTTAACATTCGCAGTTAAACGTGATGTTTCTGAAGACAGTGAAGGTGAAGTTTCAACTATCTTGCATGACGAAGTAAAAGTTGGAGATGATATCAACTTAACTGCGCCAGTAGGTGCATTCAGATTGCATAACACTGACAAAAACCAATTATTCTTAGCATCAGGTATTGGTGTAACACCATTAGTGTCAATGTATGAAAAAGCAATTGAAGTCGGTGTACCGAACATTCAATTCATTCATAATACAACTGATGTTAATGATGTACCATTCTCACAACGTTTATCTAACGATGCAGCAGAAAATGATAATGTGACTTATGAAATCCATGATCGCAAATCAAATGGCTACATCACTCAAGAAGATTTAAAACAGTATGTTACAGAAGATACAGAAGTTTATGTATGTGGCGGTATTTCATTCTTGAAATCAATCGTCAATGAATTATATGAATTAGGTTTAGATAAATCACAAATTCATTTCGAAACATTCATTCCACGTTTAAGCGTAGACGTTTAATTTTTACTGAAATAATAATCTGAATGATAGAGAAGGAGCTGTTCATTCCGAATTTTCGGAAGAGACAGCTCCTTTTTGTTTGGTTCATGAATCGAGCATAAAAAGTGTTCACACGTCTTGAATATTGATATGATGATAAGAAAAGAAGGGGGACATATTCATGGATAAAACAGTTAAATTATTAAAGGACTTAACAGACGTGAACGGAATTGCCGGTCACGAATACAAAGTAAAACAACTGATGAAAGATTATTTGAAACCTGTTTCAGATGAACTGGTTGAAGATAATTTAGGTGGCATCTTCGGAAAGAAAAAAGCAGAGAAAGGTTCAAAAACTTTAATGCTTGCCGGTCATTTAGATGAAGTTGGATTTATGGTAACTAAAATCGACGACAAAGGTTATTTGAAATTCACACCTGTCGGTGGTTGGTGGAACCAAGTAATGTTATCTCAAAAAGTAACTGTAACAACAGATGATGACAAAGAGATCAGAGGGATCATCGGTTCTAAACCTCCACATGTCTTAACGCCTGAACAACGTAAAACACCAATTGATATCAAGGATATGTTTATTGATGTAGGTGTAGCTTCAAAAGAAGAAGCTGAAAAACTTGGTATTGATATCGGTGACATGGTAACACCATACTCTGAGTTCGAAGTATTAGGTGATGAGAACTACTTAACAGCAAAAGCATTTGATAATCGCTTCGGTTGTGCACTTGCTGTAGATACTTTAAACAACTTAAAAGACGACGCAATCAACGTTAACTTAGTATCAGGGGCAACTGTTCAAGAAGAAGTTGGTTTACGTGGTGCGAAAGTTGCGGCGAATAAAATCAAACCAGATTTAGCTATTGCGGTGGATGTCGGCATTGCTTATGATACACCAGGAATGGGCGGCGGTGATCATGAAGCTGAACTTGGCAAAGGACCATTAGTCGTACTTATGGACGCGACAGCAATCGGTCATTCTGGATTTAGAAAGCACGTGAAAAAAGTAGCACAAGACAAAGGTATTGAAATCCAATGGGATACAACACCAGGCGGCGGCACAGATGCAGGCAGTATCCATTTAGCACATGAAGGTATTCCTTCAATCGTTGTGGGTGTTCCGCTTCGTTACATGCATTCAAATGTTTCTGTTATGCATAAACAAGACTACTTGAACGCTGTACAATTAGTGACAGAAATCGCTAAATCACTAGACGACGAAACAATCGAACAAATTATTTGGTAAACCATTTTTCAATCGTCTATTTCACGCAAATGATTATAAATAAAAAAGAGCGGTCGGTACTTGCTTCAACATGAAAGCAAGCCGACCGCTCTTTTCTTTAGGTACCCCTCAATGTACCTTTACTGAAAAGTTAAGATTTTATTTATCTAAACCTCTACGCATTTTTTCAGCTAATAACGTATTGTTTAACACCATTGTAATTGTCATTGGGCCAACGCCGCCTGGAACTGGTGTGATTGCGCCAGCAATTTCTTTTACTTCATCATATTCAACGTCACCTTTAAGTTTGCCGTTTTCATCTGGTGTGTTACCCACATCAATGACAACTGCACCTTCTTTAACGTCGTCTTTTGTGACTAAACCTGGACGACCTACAGCGCTGACAATAACGTCTGCATTTTTAAGATGTTTGCTCATGTCTTTTGAACGAGAGTGTAAGATAGTCACTGTCGCATTTTGTTGTAATAATAGTTTTGAAACAGGTTGTCCAACGATATGAGAACGTCCAATAACAACTGCTTCTTTACCTTCTAAATCAATATCCGCATTTTTCAATAATTCCATAATACCTAGTGGTGTACAAGGTACGAATGTTTGTTCATCAATATACAATTTACCGATGTTTGCTGGGTTGAAACCGTCAACGTCTTTTGCTGGGTTGATAGTTTCTAGAACTTTTTGTTCGCTGACTTGTTTTGGAAGAGGTACTTGAACCAAGATACCGCTGACAGAGTCATCGTTGTTTAAACGTTCTAATTCATTTAATACTTCTTCTTCTGAAGCTGTTTCTTCTAAATGAACAATTTCAGAAATCATGCCGATTTTTTCAGCAGCTTTCTTTTTTGATCTTACATAGCTCATGCTTGCGCCATCGTTACCTACAAGAATAACTGATAGTTTCGGCGTATAGCCCTCTTTTTTCAACGCTTCAACTTGATCTTGCAATCCTTGACGATAATCTTTAGCAATTTGTTTGCCATCTAAAATTTTTGCAACCATGTGTAAATTCCTCCTAATAATTTTTCGAACTTTCATTAGTGTTTTGAAGTGTAATACAACTATTTTACATGAAAATCCGGAATTTTAATTGAATTTTCATGAGAAAGTTCGATTTTTGATTGAAAAAGCATGACTTGATTTGTTATGCTATATCTGTAATATACAACTTACTAGATTAAAATTTCAAATAATTGAAAGGGTGTTCAATTTGAAAGTGGCAGTTATTATGGGCAGCTCATCTGACTGGGATATGATGTCAGAAAGTTGTCAGATGTTAGATCAATTTGGAATCCCGTACGATAAGAAAGTCGTTTCAGCACATCGTACACCAAAACTGATGTTTGATTTTGCGACAGAAGCAAGATTGAACGGTTATGACGTTATTATTGCAGGCGCAGGCGGTGCAGCACACTTGCCTGGTATGGTTGCTTCAATGACGACATTACCAGTAATCGGCGTTCCGATTGAATCTAAGAGTTTGAAAGGTTTAGATTCATTACTTTCAATCGTCCAAATGCCTGGCGGAATTCCAGTTGCAACTACTGCAATTGGTAAAGCAGGTGCGAAAAATGCTGGAATCCTTGCAGCGAGAATCTTAAGTATTCAAAGCGATGAAGTGAAAGAGAAATTAGAAGCTTATCAGCAATCACTAGTAGATAAAGTAGGAGAGATGCAAAGTGAACTTCAGTAAATTAAAGTTTGGATCAACTGTCGGTATTATTGGCGGCGGACAACTTGGCAAAATGATGGCACAATCTGCTCAAAAAATGGGCTTTAGAGTCATCGTCTTAGATCCAGACAAAGAAGCACCATGTCAATATGTAGCACATGAATTTATTAATGCAGCTTATGATGACCTAGATGCATTAAGACAACTTGGTGAAGCTTCTGATGTTGTAACATATGAATTTGAAAACATTGCTGCAGATCAATTAGAAACACTCACAAAAGAATTTAATGTTCCTCAAGGCTATCAAGCCATCCATTTATTGCAAGACCGTTTAACTGAAAAACAAACATTAGAATCAGCAGGTACGAAAATCGTTCCGTATGCACAAATCACAAATGCTGAAGATTTAGAGCATGCTGTTGAAAAATTAGGTTATCCATTTATGGTGAAAACGCGTTTCGGCGGTTATGACGGTAAAGGTCAAGTGCTAGTACGTTCAGAAGAAGATTTAGCAGAGGCTGAATCATTAATCAAAGTACAAGAATGTGTAGCAGAAAAATTCTTAGACCTTTATAAAGAAGTGTCATTAACTGTGACAATTGGAAATGGCGGTCAAATCGTTTATTTCCCATTACAAGAAAACGAACATCGTCACCAAATTTTATTTAAAACAATCGTACCCGCACGTTCTGATAAAGAAGCAGAAGCACGTGCAGAAGTGGATAAAATTAAAGAAAAAGTGCATTTTGTGGGTACATTTACAGTAGAGTTCTTTATTGATAAAGATAACAACTTATATGTAAACGAAATTGCACCAAGACCTCACAATTCTGGTCATTATTCTATTGAAGCTTGTGACTTCTCACAATTTGATACACACATCTTAGCGGTTACGGGTCAAAAATTACCAGAACGCATTGAAATTTTAAAACCAGCTGTCATGATGAATTTGCTTGGTAAGGATTTAGATTTACTTGAAGATGAATTCGGCGATCATCCTGAATGGCATGTTCATATTTATGGCAAAGCATCTAGAAAACCAGCACGAAAAATGGGTCACATGACAGTTTTAACTGATGACATTGATAAAACTGAACAAGACATGTTGGCAACCTTTAGAGGAGGAGCAAAATAATGTCATTATTATACGAAGGTAAAGCAAAACGAATTTTCTCAACAGATGAAGACGGCGTATTACGCGTGGAATACAAAGATGAAGTGACTGCCGGCAATGGTGCGAAAAAAGACCATATTGACGGTAAAGGCCGCTTAAATAATAAAATCACTTCAATCTTGTTTGAACACCTTAAAGAAAAAGGCATCAAAAGCCACTTTATCAAACAAACGTCTGAGACTGAACAACTTGTTCAATCTGTAGAAATCATTCCGTTAGAAGTGGTCGTACGTAATATTGCGGCAGGTTCTATCACAAGACTCTTAGGTTTTGAAAAAGGACAAAAATTTGAAACACCACTTGTAGAATTCTTCTATAAAAATGATGCTTTAAATGACCCTTTAGTGACAGATGACCATGTAAGATTATTAAACATCGCAACAACTGAAGAAATTGCACAATTGAAAGAAATGGTATTAGGCGTTAATAAAGCGTTAGTTGAATTGCTTGATAGTATCAACTTACGTTTGATTGACTTCAAAGTAGAATTCGGCCGTACAAAAGATGGTCAAATTCTTTTAGCAGATGAAATTTCACCAGATACTTGCCGTATTTGGGAAAAAGACAGTGACACTAATTTTGACAAAGACGTATACCGTGAAGACCGCGGTTCAATTATCGAGACTTATCAAACTTTCTTAAATAAACTGGAGGATCTTAAATAATGAAAACTATCGAATTGCACATCACATTACAACCACAGGTATTAGATACACAAGGACAAGCACTTAACCGTGCCGTACATGACTTAGGCTATAACCAAGTGAATGATATCCGTGTAGGTAAATTACTTTACATGACAGTGGACGAAGCAACAGATGAAGCGGTTCATAATATCGTTACAACTTTAAGTGAAAAATTATTTGCGAACACAGTCATTGAAGAGTACAGCTATAAAGTAGTTGACGAAAAGGAGAATGCATAATGAAATTCGCAGTACTTGTATTCCCTGGATCAAACTGTGACAGAGATATGTTGAACGCAGCTTTGAAAACAGGCGTAGACGCAGAGTATGTTGATTATCGTGAGACATCATTAGAAGGATTTGATGGGGTGTTAATCCCTGGCGGTTTCTCATTTGGTGACTACTTACGTTCAGGTGCGATGGCGAGTGTTGCACCAGTTATCAAAGAAGTGAAACGTTTTGCAGATGAAGGCAAACCAGTATTAGGTGTATGTAACGGATTCCAAATCTTAACAGAAATCGGTTTATTACCAGGTGCGTTATTACACAACAGTTCACATTTATTTGTGAGCCGTAACGAATCATTAGAAGTTGTAAATAACAACACACCATTCACAAAAGCATATGCTGAAGGTGAAACAGTAGTATACCCAGTTGCACATGGTGAAGGCAGCTACTACTGCACAAAAGAGATGTACAAAGAATTAGAAGATAATAATCAAATTATCTTGAAATATAAAGATAATCCAAATGGTTCTTACCACGATATTGCTGGTATTGTTAACGAAAAAGGTAATGTGTGCGGCATGATGCCTCACCCAGAACGTGCATTAGAATCAATTTTAGGAACAGACGATGGCGTGAAATTATTTGAGTCAATGGTAAATAGTTGGAGGGAACAAAATGCCTAAGTTTATTGAACCAAGTATCGAAGAAATTAAATCAGAACATTTATACCGTGATATGGGATTAACAGACGCTGAATATGATAAAGTTGTCGAAATTTTAGGTCGTCAACCAAACTTTACTGAAATTGGTATTTTCTCTGTAATGTGGAGTGAACACTGCTCATACAAACACTCAAAACCATTCTTGAAACAATTCCCTACAACAGGCGAACATGTCTTAATGGGACCTGGTGAAGGTGCTGGTGTTGTAGATATCGGTGATAACCAAGCGGTTGTATTCAAAGTTGAATCACATAACCACCCATCTGCGATTGAACCTTACCAAGGTGCAGCAACAGGTGTCGGCGGTATTATTCGTGACATCGTATCAATCGGTGCACGTCCAATCAACTTATTAAACAGCTTACGTTTCGGTGAATTAGATGAAATCCAAAACCGTACATTATTACGTGGTGTTGTAGCAGGTATCGGCGGATACGGTAACTGTATCGGTATCCCAACTACAGCAGGTGAAATCGAATTCGATGAACGCTATGATGGTAACCCATTAGTTAACGCAATGTGCGTAGGTATCATTGATCACGATAAAATCCAAAAAGGTACAGCTAAAGGTGTCGGCAACTCAGTCATCTACGTTGGTTTAAAAACAGGCCGTGACGGTATCCATGGTGCAACTTTCGCATCTGAAGAATTAAGTGAAGAAAGTGAAAGCAAACGTCCATCAGTACAAATCGGTGACCCATTTGTAGGTAAAAAATTGATGGAAGCAACACTTGAAGCAATTACTTACCCAGAATTAATCGGTATCCAAGATATGGGTGCAGCTGGTTTAACATCATCTTCTTCGGAAATGGCAGCTAAAGGCGGCAGTGGTTTACACATGCAGTTAGAAAAAGTACCTGTACGTGAAGAAGGAATCTCTCCATACGAAATGATGCTTTCTGAAACACAAGAACGTATGTTGCTTGTTGTTGAAAAAGGTACGGAACAAAAATTCTTAGACTTATTTGACAGACGTGAATTAGATAGTGCTGTTATCGGTGAAGTTACGGATACAGATCGTTTCGTATTAACTTATGATGATGAAGTTTATGCAGACATCCCAGTACAACCATTAGCAGATGAGTCACCTGTGTATATTTTAGAAGGTGAAGCAAAAGAATATAACACATCTAAAAACGACTACAGCAATGTAGATGTTAAAGATGTATTCCATAAATTATTAGCACATCCGACAATTGCGTCAAAACGTTATTTATACGAACAATATGACCAACAAGTTGGTGCAAACACAGTTGTTAAATCTGGTTTACAAGCATCTGTAGTACGTGTTGAAGGTACAAACAAAGCAATCGCTTCTACAATCGATGGCGAAGCACGTTATGTATTCAACCAACCATACGAAGGCGGTAAAATGGTCGTTGCTGAAGCATACCGCAACTTAATTGCTGTAGGTGCAACACCATTAGCAATGACAGACTGCTTAAACTACGGTTCACCAGAGAAAAAAGAAATCTATCAACAATTAACTGATTCTACAAAAGGTATGGCAGAAGCATGTGAAGTTCTGAAAACACCAGTTGTTTCAGGTAACGTTTCACTTTATAACGAAACAAAAGGTACTTCTATCTTCCCAACACCTGTAGTAGGTATGGTCGGCTTAATTGAAGACATCGATTACTTAAATGATTTCCACCCACATGCAGGCGATAAATTGTATGTTGTTGGTGAAACACGCGATGACTTCGGCGGCAGCCAAATCGAAAAATTATTATATGGTAAAGTCAACCATGAATCAGAAGCACTTGACTTATCAAATGAAGTTGAAAAAGGCGAACAAATCAAAGAAGCAATCAGAAGCGGCAAAGCGTCTCATGTACAAACTGTCGGTAAAGGCGGCTTATTGATTTCGTTAGCTCGAATCAGTGCACACTACGGTTTAGGTGTAGATGCAACATTAGACGTGACTGATGCACAATTATTCAGTGAATCACAAGGTCGTTACATTGTTGCAGTTAAAGCAGGACAATCATTAGATATTCCTAATGCACAAGAAATCGGAACTATCACTGAGGATGACAAGTTCAAAGTTACAAACGGTCAAACAACTGTAGAAGAAAACGTGTCGACGTTAAACGAAATTTGGGAAGGAGCAATTCCTCAATGTATGACATCCGCGGATTAAACGAAGAATGTGGAGTCTTTGGAATTTGGAATCACCCCCATGCAGCAACTTTAACTTATATGGCGTTGCATAGTCTGCAACACCGTGGTCAAGAAGGTGCTGGGATCGTGTGCTCAAACGGCGAATCGCTGTTTGGGGCACGCGGCATGGGTTTATTAACTGAAGCTATTTCAGACGCGCAATTAGAATCTTTACAAGGATTCCAACATGCGATTGGACATGTACGCTATGCGACAACAGGTGCCAGTGAAATCGCCAATGTTCAACCTTTCTTGTTCAAGCATTCAAAAGGTGATTTAGGACTTGCGCATAATGGTAACTTAACGAATGCTGTCCAAATTCGTAAGGCTTTAGAATCTGAAGGCAGCGTCTTCCAAACAACAAGTGATTCAGAAGTATTAGCGCATTTATTAATCAGAGGCAAATCTCCAAGCATTAAATCAAACCAAAAAGCAGCATTGAATCAAGTTAAAGGTGCATTCAGCTGTGTCATGCTGAATACTAATCAACTTGCTGCGGTTAGAGATAACAATGGTGTACGTCCACTCATGTTAGGTGAAGTAGATGGTGCGTATTGTGTCGCAAGTGAAACATGTGCGTTCCAAGCAATCGGTGCAACATATATTCGTGACATCGAACCGGGTGAATTAATTACATTCAGCGGTGACCATGACATAGATTATGATACGTACACGAACCAAATTCACCATAATATGTGTTCAATGGAATATGTATACTTTGCACGTCCAGATTCAGAGTTCCATAAACACTCTATCTATAATGTGCGTAAAGCTTTAGGTAAGAAGTTAGCAAGTGAGATGGGTATTGACGCTGATATTGTTATCGGTGTACCAGATTCATCTTTACAAGCAGCAAAAGGCTTCTCTGAATACTCAGGTATTCCAAACGAACAAGGTTTATTGAAAAACCGTTATATCGGCCGTACGTTTATTACACCAGACCAAAGCGTTCGTGAAAAACAAGTACGTATGAAACATGCGCCGATCAGAGACGTCATTGAAGGCAAACGTGTCGTTGTCATTGATGACTCTATTGTGCGTGGTACGACAAGTAAATACATTGTGAAAGCATTAAAATCTGCTGGTGCGAAAGAAGTGCATATGGGTATTTCATCACCACCATTAGTCGATCCATGTTATTACGGTATCGATGTGTCTACACATGCAGAATTAATGGCAGCACAACATAGTGTCGACGAAATCAAAGACATGATTGGTGCAGACTCACTTACGTATTTATCTGTAGAAGGCATGCATGAAGTGTTTAAAGAATTTGACTCAAAAGGCGAGTGTGACGCTTGCTTTACAGGCAATTATCCAATTGAAATTGTAGATCATCAATTACCAGAAGTTAAAGAACTGAAAAGAAGAGGAGTGTAAAGCTGTGGCAGCAGATTCTTATAAAAATGCCGGTGTGGATATTCATGCTGGATATGAAGCAGTTGAGCGAATGAAGAGCCATGTGCAACGTACAATGCGTAAAGAAGTACTAGGTGGACTAGGAGGATTCGGTGCAGCGTTTGATTTATCACAATTAAACATGCAAAAACCTGTCTTAGTTTCTGGTACAGACGGTGTCGGTACTAAGTTGAAACTTGCGATTGATCACGACAAACATGACACAATCGGTATCGATGCAGTGGCTATGTGTGTCAACGATATTTTAACAACAGGTGCAGAGCCGCTTTATTTCCTTGACTATATCGCAACAAACAAAGTTGTACCTGAAGTCATCGAACAAATTGTTAAAGGTGTCAGCGATGGTTGTGAAGAAACAAATACAGCTTTAATCGGCGGTGAAACTGCTGAAATGGGCGAAATGTACCATGAAGGTGAATACGATTTAGCTGGTTTCGCAGTGGGCGCAGTTGAAAAAGATGAATACATCGATGGTTCAACAGTTAAACCAGGACAAGTAATTATCGGTTTAGCTTCAAGCGGTATTCACTCTAACGGTTACAGCTTAGTACGTCATTTAATTAAAGAATCAGGCGTTGATTTAAATGCTGAATTCGATAATGGTCGTACGTATTTAGACACTTTCTTAGAACCGACTCGTTTATATGTTAAACCTGTATTAGCTGTGAAAGAACAAGTGAAATTGCATGCGATGACACATATCACAGGCGGCGGTTTCTATGAGAATATTCCACGTGCTTTACCTGAAGGTGTCACTGCTGAAATTGACGTTCAATCATTCAATACACCTAAAGTATTCGATTGGTTACAAGAAGCAGGCAAAATCGCAACTGAAGAAATGTACAATATCTTCAACATGGGTATTGGTTTCACATTAGTTGTAGATGAAGCGGACGCAGATAAAACATTAGATATCTTAAAAGGTCAAAATGTTGAAGCGTTCAAAATCGGTAAAATCGTTGAAGGTAAAGAAGAACCTATCGAGTTAACGGGGGTTAAAGCGTGACTAAAGTAGCCATCTTTGCGTCAGGTTCTGGCAGCAACTTTGAAAATATTGCACAACGAGTTCAAGACGGCAGATTAGATAATATTGAAATCACAGCGCTTTATGTTGATCACGACGATGCATTCGCGATTGAACGTGCAGAGAAATTAAACATTCCTGTCCATGTGACACTTCCTAAAACTTTTGATTCTAAAAGTGATTATGAACAACGTTTATTAGAATTGTTAAAAGAAGAAGAAGTGGAATGGATTATACTTGCAGGCTATATGCGTTTAATCGGTCCAGATTTATTGAATGCGTATGAAGGCCGTATTTTAAACATTCATCCGGCTTTATTACCGAAATACAAAGGCATTGACGCAATTGGTCAAGCCTTTGAAAGTGGAGATAAAGTGACAGGTTCTACTGTTCATTATGTAGACAGTGGCATGGATACAGGTGAAATCATTGAACAAAGTCAATGCGACATCTATCCAGATGATACAAAAGCACAACTAGAAGAACGTATTAAAAATTTAGAATATGAACTTTATCCTAGAGTCATCGCAAAAATTATTCGATAAGAGGGGCAATTTCTAACATGAAAAAAGTAATTTTAAGTGTATCAGACAAAACTGGCATTGTAGACTTCGCGAAGTCATTAGTTGAATTAGACTATGAGTTGTATTCTACAGGCGGCACAAAGCGTGCATTAGATGAAGCGGGTGTTCCTGTAAAATCAGTTTCTGATTTAACGAAATTTGATGAAATCATGGATGGCCGTGTAAAAACATTACACCCAGCAGTACATGGCGGTATTTTAGCTGATCGCGATAAACCTGAACATTTACAACAATTAAAAGAAAAAGGCATCGATCTTATCGACATGGTTGTCGTGAACCTTTATCCATTTAAAGAAACTGTCGCAAACCCTGACGTAACTGAAATGGATGCGATTGAAAACATTGATATCGGTGGTCCGACAATGTTACGTG
>NZ_KV837086.1:0-15475 GCF_001838465.1 Staphylococcus sp. HMSC061G12 | reverse complement strand
AGCTGCGAAAAACTTCAAGCATGTGACAACTGTGGTAGATCCTGCTGACTATGACGCAGTCATTGAACACCTTAAAAATAATACATTAGACGAAGCGTTCCGTAAATCATTAATGATTAAAGTATTTGAACATACAAATGATTACGATAATGCGATTGTGAATTTCTTCAAAGAAAATAAAGAACAATTACGTTATGGTGAAAACCCTCAACAAACTGCTTACTTTGTACGTACATCAGATGCGAACAATACGATTGCAGGCGCTAAACAATTACACGGGAAACAATTAAGCTTTAACAACATTAAAGATGCTGATGCGACATTAGCATTAGTTAAAAAATTCGAAGAACCAGCTGCAGTAGCGGTTAAACATATGAACCCATGTGGTGTTGGTGTTGGCGAATCAATTGAAGAAGCATATCAAAATGCGTATGAAGCAGATAGCCAATCTATCTTCGGCGGTATTGTTGCGGTTAACCGTCCAGTTTCAAAAGAACTTGCTGAAAAATTACATTCAATCTTCTTAGAAGTTGTCATTGCACCTTCATTTACAGATGAAGCGCTTGAAGTCTTAACTCAAAAGAAAAACATTCGCTTATTAGAAGTAGATATGGCAGTGGATCACGATGAACAAGAATTTGTATCTGTATCAGGTGGCTATTTAGTTCAAGATAAAGATACAAAAACAATTTCACGTGATGACATGAAAGTTGTGACTAAAGTTGAACCGACAGAAGAACAATGGCAAGCAATGGAATTAGGTTGGAAAGTTGTAGCAGCTGTTAAAAGTAACGCTGTCATCTTAAGTAATGACCATCAAACTGTAGGTATCGGTGCAGGTCAAATGAACCGTGTCGGTTCTGCTGAAATTGCGATTGAACGTGCAATTGAAATTAATGACAATGTAGCATTAGTTTCAGATGGTTTCTTCCCAATGGATGACACAGTAGAATTAGCAGCAAAAGCAGGTATCAAAGCGATCATCCAACCAGGTGGTTCTATTAAAGACCAAGATTCTATTGATATGGCAGACAAACACGGCATTGCGATGGTAATGACTGGCGTACGTCACTTCAAACATTAATCATTCAGGAGGAAAATGCTAAAGATGAAAGTATTAGTAATCGGAGGCGGAGGACGTGAACATGTCCTTGCGCACAAATTAAATCAATCTGAATTTGTTGACCAAGTGTATGCAATTCCTGGAAATGCAGCAATGGAAACTGTCGCTGAAGTGCACGGTGAAATTGCTGAAACTGCACATGATGACATTGTAAAATTTGCGGTAGATCATGAAGTTGAATGGGCAGTCATCGGTCCAGAACAACCTTTAACTGAAGGGTTAGGCGACAAATTACGTGACGCGGGTGTGAAAGTCTTCGGTCCTGGTGCGAAAGCAGCACAAATTGAAGGTTCAAAATCATTTGCGAAACGTATTAAGGAAAAATATGACATCCCAACTGCAGAATATGTAGAAGTGGATTCTAAATCTGATGCATTAAAATATGTAGAAGATTGCAAGATTCCTGTTGTCTTGAAAAAAGACGGTCTTGCCGCAGGTAAAGGTGTTATTATCGCGATGACACGTGATGAAGCGAAAGAAGCAGTCGAAACACTGTATCCTGAAGAACAAGGCAAAATTGTATTCGAAGAATTCTTAGAAGGCGAAGAATACTCTGTCATGACCTTTGTGAATGGCGATTATGCTGTACCTTTCGATACGATTGCACAAGACCATAAACGTGCGTATGATGGCGATAAAGGGCCAAATACAGGCGGTATGGGTGCGTATTGCCCAGTGCCTCATATTTCAGAAGATGTACTAAAACGTACAAATGATGAAATTGCGCAACCGATTGCGAAAGCAATGCAAGAAGAAGGCTATCCATTCTTCGGTGTCCTATATATTGGCGCAATCTTAACTGAAGAAGGTCCGAAAGTTATCGAGTTTAATGCACGTTTCGGAGACCCTGAAGCACAAGTATTATTAACACGTATGGAAAGCGACTTAATGCAGCACATTTTAGACCTAGAAGCACGTAAACCGATTGAATACAAATGGAAAGACGAAGCTGTTGTAGGCGTGATGTTAGCGTCTAAAGGCTATCCTGGCTCATATGAAAAAGGTGTGAAAGTCAGTGGCTTTGATTTAGATGGACTTACATTTGTTAGCGGTTTGAAAAAAGAAGGCGACGATTATGTCACTTCTGGCGGCCGTGTTATCTTAGTGATTGGTGAAGGCAAAACAGTTAAAGAAGCCAAAGCAAATGCTTATAAAAAAGTAGATGCCATTGATAGTGAAGGTTTATTCTATCGTCGTGACATCAGTGATAAAGCAATCAAACATGAAGCGTAATTTAAAAGAATAGATTTATACTAAAAACAGCCGTACATTGTCTATCGGCTGTTTTTTGGTATGCAGAAAAATTATTGTTAAGTCGTGTATCTTCTAATTATGAAATTGTAGGGACAAAATAAAAAAGCAAGGAAGCAGAACTTCCTTACTCTTCAGGCAATGATTTCGCCATATCAATATAAGCTTGTTTATATCCAGAAACGTAGCGAGAGCTGCGTCTCTTGAATAATTGATGGAAACGCCAAGAACGTTTACGGCTCTTAATGTAACGTTTTAAACGGCGCTTTTTATTTTTGAGTTTTGACATGGTTTCAATTTCTTTGACGGCTTGTTGATAGCCTTTTTCGTATGCATCATTACGTTTTTTCATGAAATTTTGCCCCCAATCTTTCTGTGTGAATCTGATTATTTCAATTATAACATGTATATGACTTTTGACTTAATTAAACGATAATATTTGTTAAATAAAAAATAAGCAGTAAACGGTTGAATCGGTGACCGTTCACTGCTGGGAAAAATATGGATGAATGAAAATGTAAATATTGGTTGGGCTGCAGCTCGACAACCACAGCCCGATAAAAATTTTAAGAACTATAAATGCTTGTGTCAACCACGTACGTCAGTAATTCCTGTAATTGGTAAATAATGAGCTAACATTACAGAAATAATTAATATCGCCGCGAATAATAAGATAAATAAGATGTCGCGATAACTAAATGGTGCGTAGTAATAATACGTTCTTTTACCATCTTTAAATCCTTTTTTCTCCATAGCAACCGAAAGTTGATGTGCTTTTCGTATGTTTTGACTTAACAACGGAATAATTAAATGTTTCACACGCTTGAAACCGCGATAATTTGATTTATCTACCATACGATAACGCATCTTCAATGATTTACGTAGTTGAATGAATGAACTGATAATCAACGGTACCATACGGATGGCAGCCATAAACGCGTAGGCTACTTTTGGTTTTACACGCAAATGCTGCATCAGGCTGTAGAAGATCATCACAATTTGAGACGTAAAGGCCATCACAATACCGAAGAATGTGACGGTATCCGTACGCATAGATAAATGCAGTCCTCTCACTAAACTTTCAGTTGTGATATGAATAAAGCCTAATTTAAATAGGGTATGTGTACCATCTCCGTAGAAAATCATAAAGAGTGCTGAGATGATACTGAATATCACAGTGTAAAGTACGAATAGGGCAGTGACCTTCAATTTCATACCGCCAAAAATCAGTAAGAATAAAAACATCAAGGCGGTTAGGTAAATCATCACATCAAAGTTGTGAATGAAAATCACAAAGAAGAATAAGAAAATACCTAAACCAAGTTTCGTGATAATATTAACTTCATCTACGAAGGTGAAATACTTTTTCCATGCTTCATACATTTGTTTCACCTTCCATTTCAAATAGCACATCTTCACATAACATGTGGTCGCGTAATTCGATACGTCTTGTCGGATAACGTTCAATGATATGTGGGTCATGCGTAACCATAATAATCGTTTGACCTTGTGCAACACGTTGTTGGAAAAGATTTAATAAATTAAACGTGTTGTGACTGTCTAAACCAAATGTTGGTTCATCAAGTAAAATAATGTCAGCACGTGAACTTAAAGCAGTCGCAACACTTAAACGTCGTTTTTGACTCATTGATAATTCGAAGGGATGTTGATCACGAACTGCTTCTAAATTCAATAATTCAATCAGTTTTTCAGTTTCAGCTTTTGCGCTTTCGCCGCTGAAGTTGATGAAGATTTCCTCATAAACAGAATTCGTAATGAATTGCAGTTCTGGGTTTTGATAAACCAGATACATATGTTGGGCTGCTTCTTTAATTTTATGAAGCGGTTGCCCATCATAAGACATCTCTCCGCGATATTTAATCAATTGCATCATAGACTCAAGTAAAGTGGTTTTACCCGCACCGTTTTTACCTGTGATGGTAATCCATTCACCATCGCCGATTGTGAGTTCAGGTACTTGAATGAGTGTTTTCTTACCACGTATGACTTCGCCATTTTCATATTTGAAGCGTGACGTTATGTCTTTATTTGGTAATAATTCAGCTTTAGGTGCATGGTCCCAAGCCTTTGGATGCCATACTCCATATTCAGTCAGCAAATCTTCGTGTTGGTGTAAAATCACTTGAGGCGTATCATCCGCGATGATTTCCCCTTGATGATTCATTAAAATAACACGATCCACATGTTCCCAAATGTGTTCCACTTTATGTTCTACAATCAAGACAGTTTGTTCTTGCCACATGTCTTTAATTTGATTCCATAAATCTTCTGTCGCATCCACATCTAACATGGCAGTCGGTTCATCCAAGAACAATGTATCTGCTTCTTGAAGTACCGTTTCAGCAATTGCTAATTTTTGTTTCATACCGCCGCTTAATTGTTGAACCGTTTGTTTAGGACCAACGTCTAAGTCGACCGATGCTAATGCTTGTTGAATTAAAGCGTCCATCTCTTTTCTCGGCACTTGTTTATTTTCTAACACAAATGCGAGTTCTTCATAAACCTTCGGCATACAAAATTGTGTGTCTGGGTCTTGGAAGATGACGCCGCTATTTAAATCGACTTCCAATGCGTCATATTTCATTGGAAGCTCGATTAGGTTCGGCACAATGCCGCTTAATACATTGAGTAAGGTACTTTTACCGCAGCCTGAAGGGCCGAGTAATAAGACCTTTTGTTTATCAGGTATTTCTATATCTAAACCATCAAATATTTTATCTGGTGCATTTGGATATTTAAGTCGTAAATTTTGAGCAAGTAACACGTTTATGTCTCCTTACAAATTGTCATAATCCTTTTTGGAAGCAGGGCGGAATAATTTTGTAACCCCAGTCTGATCCAGAGCTTTGACAAGATAATATGGGAAAATCCCAGCAAGTACAATCCCGCTGATACAACGGAAGAATACATATAAGAATAAGTTCCATCCAGCAACTTCACCTAAATAACCATAGTAGAAGTCGATAGGGAAAGTAACTAATGCGGCTGCTAGACCAGCAAGTACCGCTACCATTAATTTGCGTGATTTATAACGGAAAATCGCAAAAATAATTTCACACGCTAAACCTTGTAGTAAGCCGTAAACAATTGTCGCAATATCAAAGCGTCCCATTACAATTGTTTCCCCAGCACCAGCAGCGAATTCAGCTAACAGTGCAATACCGGCTTTCGGAATGATTAAGTAAGCCACAACAGCAGCTGCGAACCACATACCGTAAGATAATTCTTCTAAGTGTAAGCCAGTCACTTGCATGGCTTTATACACTAAGTTCCAAATGTTGTAAATGATAGCAAAGATAACTGCGATTAACACAGTAACTAAGATATCTGAAAGCTTAAGTCCTTTAGACATAATGTCAATTCCTCCTATATAAACAAAAAAACACGCAAACTTGTCTAGCAAGCAGCGTGAAAATAAGCATCAGAATACCCTGGTTCTACCCTGAAATCCTAAACCAGTTCATTCTTTACACTTTCCTACGCTAGTCTCAGCTAGATCAGGTTCGAAGGGTTTGAAGCTTTGTGCTTCATCTCAGTTCGAAACACCCCTAGTGTATTTCTTTATTAGATTTATACTAAATGTATGCTTTTTCATAGGTTCTGTCAAGGTGATTTTAGATTTAAGCCAGAGAGAACGGGTATGAAAAAGGCAAGATCACATTAAGATTACGTTAAATTGTGTATTTAGGATTGAGCATAGCGTCTGAGTCTAATATACTACCATAGAATGATTTACTTTAATTTTTAAAGACACAATGGAATTGTTCATATATAATAACTATGAGGTGAAAAACATGTCGTATATAAAGAAGCACGCTGAAATCATTTATAGTTTGATTATTGGCATTGTTTCACTTTTCATTGGAATCATTGTATTACTCAATCTATCATTTATCCATAAACTTGCGAAGGGGAGCAAGGTTGACATACATATTAATAATGTGTGGGATTTCATCAATGCTTTCTTTGTTGAAATAATACGGATTATGAGTCAATTTATTGGTCATTTCCCAGTGGTCAGCGCCATCTTGATTATCTTGTTCGGTGTTGCATTGCTATGGATTGGCTATTTATTATTTATGACTACAAAATATGATTATGATATCTCAATTTTCTTCCTTATAATAGGAATCTTTTTCTTCCTCATCACAATCGTCTTTATGACACAAGTTTACGGCTTCTTTGCGATTGTATTCGTGGTTCCGTTTATTGTGCATATCGGATACATTGTGTACAAGGATGAGTTGAACAGTGCGCACCAAAAAGAGCACTATCTATGGATTATCTGTACGTACGGAATCAGTTATTTAATTTCTCAAATTTCGTTATATGGCAGAATCGAAAGTCATGAAATTGCGTTAATTGATATTTTAAGTGTCAACGCATTCTTCGTTGTCATGTGGTGTTTAGGTCAAATGTCTATTTGGAATTTCTTATTCCTTAGAAGATCATTGCCGCTAACTAAAGCAGAATTAGGCGAAGAAATGTTGTATTCACGTACAGATAAGAACGGCACAATCAGCCAAACGAAAGAACAGCTGCGTGAAATTCAAGAACGTACACAAGAATTGACATACAGAACACGCAGAAGTATTGATTTAGAGAAAATCAGAAGAAAACGAGATAGTTTCAAAAAAGCAGTTAAAGATAAAGTCAATCTGCAAGAAGACGATTTCCCAACTTGGATGCGTCGTCCAAAATGGATTAAACCGGGTATCGTTGAATTGATTTGCGGTGCGATTTTATTCCTATTTACCTTACTAGAATTAAACAACCGTAATGGCTTGTTTATGTCAGGTGATTGGGAATTATCACAAACATCATATGTAATCGAGTGGATCACACTCTTCTTATTGTTGCTTGTGATTATCGCTTATATCATTACAACATTGACGCATTTCTTACGCGGTAAATTGTATTATGCGCAGTTGTTTATGGTGAGTATTTTATTCTTTAAATTGTTGACAGAATTTGTCAATATTATGATTCATGGATTATTATTATCCATTTTTATTACACCGATTTTATTTATTATGCTTGTGGCGATTACGATTGCGTTTATTATCCAATTACGTACGCCAGCTAAAGCAGAATCACACAAAAGCTGAGGGACTTAAGTTTCCTCGGCTTTTTTAATGGATTTGAGACGTTCTTTTTAGAAAGGAAGCGTCTGATACGTTAAGATAAAAGTAACTACACATAGAAGGCGGAATAATAATATGAAGACAGCAGTATTAAATAAAGGTAAAGAACAAAAGTATTTAAATCAGTATCCATTAGTGGATGAAGAAGATATTTATGAACATAGTCATTTAGAAGATGGTGATATTTTTCATATTGTGACTGATGATGGCCGATACATTGCGACAGCATATGTTGGGCGCCAACATAAAGGATTAGGTTGGGTCTTAAGCTATGATGCTGAAGAAGAAATTAATCAAGAATTTTTTGAAGCACTATTTGAAGAAGCTTTAGATTATCGTCAATACTACTTTGATATCGATGGTACAAATGCATTCAGATTGTTTAATGCAGAAGGAGATGGTGTCGGCGGTTTAACAATTGATTACTACGATCGTCATTTATTAATCCAATGGTATTCAAAAGGGATTTATACGTTCAGAACTGATATTTTAGAAGCTGTTCAAGCTGTCTTTCCTTATACTTCAATTTTTGAGAAGACACGTTTTAAAGACAGTGAAGTATCTAGTGGTTTCGTAACAGGGGAAGCACCGGAATTTCCAATTGTTATTGAAGAAAACTTTACGTTCTATAATGTCGATTTAGATGATGGACCGATGACGGGAATTTTCTTAGACCAAAAAGAAGTGCGTAAAAAATTACGTGATGTTTATGCACCTGACCGCAGTGTTTTGAATTTATTTAGTTATACAGGGGCATTCTCTGTCATTGCAGCACAAACAGCAGCAGAAACGACTAGTGTCGACCTTGCAAATCGTTCTAGAGGTTTGACAGAGGAGAATTTTGGGGTAAATGGTATTGACCCGAAAACACAATATATTTATGTCATGGATACGTTTGACTTCTATCATTATGCGGCAAGACACAATAAGGCTTATGACACGATTGTTATTGATCCGCCAAGTTTTGCGCGTAATAAAAAGAAAGTCTTTACGGTTCAAAAAGACTATCATAAGTTGATTGAAGAAGCTTTACCTGTTTTAAATGATGGAGGTACTTTAATTTTAAGTACAAACTCAAGTGCGTTAACTTCAAAAGCGTTTAAAAACATGATAAAGAGAACGCTTGATGCACAAGATGTAGATTTTGAAATTTTAGAAGCAATGGGACTTCCGAAAGATTTTAAAACACATCCGCACTATAAACCATCAAAATATTTAAAAGTAGTCTTTGTTCGGGTATCAGAAAAAGTGGAAGAAGTAATAATCGAGGAGGACTATTATGGGGATTAAAGATAAATTCATTAAAAAATCTACAGACAAAATTGGAAATAAAATGTTGAAAATTGATCCGGTCGTAGGTAAAGGGCGTTTACCGAAGAATAAAAAGGATTTAGCAAAAAGACGTGAACGCGCTGAAGAATTAGTAAGAAAGAAAGCATTATTGTCATCTTCAGCAAGTGTTATTCCGATTCCAGGATTAGATTTTGGGGTCGATTTAAAGCTGATGAAAGATATTATAGAAGATATTAATAAAATTTACGGTTTAGATCATAAAGAAGTGAACCGTATGAGTGATGATTTAAAAGAACGTGTATTAGTCGCAGCATCAATCCAAGGCAGTCAATTCATCGGACGTACGGTTTCAAAAGGTATCTTGAAAATGGTCGTTAAAGATGTTGCTAAACGTACAGCTGCGAAACAAACAAGATGGTTCCCGGTTGTCGGTCAAGCAATCGCAGCATCAATCAGTTATTATTTCATGAAAAAATTAGGTGACGAGCACATCGATAAATGTGAAAACGTTGCCAAAAAATTAATTTAAAACCGAGTTGTCAATTAAATTGTGCATATTTTCACAAAAACGCTAAATTCATTGCCCTGTATGGATTAAACAAATTGAATTTAGCGTCATATTTTGGTAATGTTAAGGTGTAATAATGTTCAGGTGAGTCACTCACCAATTAATGGATGCGAAGGAGAAAGATTATTATGGAACAACAATCATACACTATCATCGACGAAACAGGTATTCATGCTCGTCCAGCTACAATGCTTGTACAAACAGCTTCAAAATTTGATTCAGATATTCAACTTGAATATAACGGTAAAAAAGTCAACTTAAAATCAATTATGGGTGTTATGAGCTTAGGCGTAGGTAAAGATGCTGACATTACTATCTATGCTGACGGAAGCGACGAAGCTGATGCAATTCAAGCTATCACTGACGTTTTATCTAAAGAAGGTTTAACTAACTAATATGACTAAAAATATTAGAGGGATTGCGGCATCTGATGGTGTCGCAATCGCAAAAGCCTATCTATTAGTAGAACCTGACCTATCGTTTGATAACGGAACAGTGACTGATACAGAGGCTGAAGTTGCTAAATTTAACGGCGCACTTAACACATCAAAAGTTGAATTGACTAAAATCAGAAACAATGCCGAACAACAATTAGGCGCAGATAAAGCGGCTATCTTCGATGCACATTTATTAGTGCTTGAAGATCCAGAACTTATCCAACCTATTGAAGAAAAAATTAAAAATGAAAATGTTAATGCTGCTCAAGCGTTAACAGATGTTTCAAATCAATTTATCACAATATTTGAATCAATGGACAACGAATACATGGCTGAACGTGCAGCGGATATTCGCGACGTTTCTAAACGTGTATTAGCACACATCTTAGGTGTGGATTTACCAAACCCAAGTATCATTGATGAAAGTGTCGTTATTATCGGGAATGACTTGACACCTTCAGATACTGCACAGTTGAACAAACAATATGTGCAAGGATTTGTGACAAACATTGGAGGCAGAACATCTCACTCTGCAATTATGAGCCGTTCTTTAGAAATCCCAGCAGTCGTTGGTACTAAAACGATTACTGAGGAAGTTGAAGCAGGCGACATCATTATTGTTGATGGTATGACAGGTGATGTTATTGTTAACCCAAGTGACGAAGTTGTAGCACAATATCAAGAAAAACGTGATAACTTCTTCAAAGATAAACAAGAATTACAAAAATTACGTGATGCTGAATCTGTAACAGAAGATGGTCATCATGTAGAATTAGCTGCAAACATCGGTACACCAAACGATTTACCTGGTGTAGTTGAAAATGGTGCAGAAGGTATCGGATTATACCGTACTGAGTTCCTATATATGGGTAGAGATCAAATGCCGACTGAAGACGAACAATTTGAGGCATACAAAGCAGTTCTTGAAGCAATGAAAGGCAAACGTGTGGTTGTTCGTACATTAGATATCGGTGGAGACAAAGAATTACCTTATTTAGACTTACCTGAAGAAATGAACCCATTCTTAGGTTATCGTGCAATCCGCTTGTGCTTAGCACAACCAGAAATTTTCCGTCCGCAATTACGCGCGTTATTACGTGCTTCAGTATACGGAAAATTAAACATTATGTTCCCAATGGTTGCGACAATTCAAGAATTCCGTGATGCGAAAGCATTATTAGAAGAAGAACGTCAAAACCTTAAAAATGAAGGTGTTGAAGTTTCAGATGATATCGAAGTCGGTATTATGGTTGAAATTCCATCGACAGCAGCACTTGCTGATGTCTTTGCGAAAGAAGTAGACTTCTTCAGTATCGGAACAAATGACTTAATCCAATATACAATGGCAGCTGACCGTATGTCAGAACGTGTGTCTTATTTATACCAACCATATAACCCAGCTATTTTACGCTTGGTACAACGTGTTATCGAAGCGTCTCATGCTGAAGGTAAATGGACAGGTATGTGCGGCGAAATGGCCGGAGACCAAACTGCAATTCCATTATTGTTAGGTCTTGGATTAGATGAGTTCTCTATGAGTGCAACTTCAATCCTTAAAGCACGTCGTTTAATCAGAAACTTAAGCGAAGCGCAAATGAAAGACTTAGCAGCGAAAGCAGTGAACTGTGCAACATCAGAAGAAGTTGTTGCTTTAGTAGAAGACTATACGAAACATGCATAATCATTGATAAAATATTAATAAAAACCGTGATGAAATGAATGTCCAATTCATTTTCATCGCGGTTTTATTAGTGTACAAACATTTACTTATTATTTGAGTAATGTAATCAACTTACAAAGAATTTAATTGCGAGGTATATACTGTGTGTTTTACAAATTTGTGACAAAGATTTAAATTCTGTATAAATATAATGAAAATCTTGATTAGAATAATTGTAAACTAGCATATGAGAGCGTAACATATAAGGTACTGTGTCTATGAACGCAGATTACAGCATAATTGTTTGAATCATTTACCTTAAAGGTAATTTAAAATAGAGTGCATTCATTTTTAAGTCAGTCTTTATCGATATCGAGTAATGTGTTGATTTTATCTATGTCCACTTGATACATAGGTGTGTCACCGATTAAGATAAATGGCGTTGAAAATGCATCGAAATCTATCATTTCATTGCGGTATTGTGAGTTTGAAATATTTTTCTCAGTGTATGCAACGTGATGATGATCGAGATAATTTTTCACAAACTGACAAGGTGGACAGTCGTTTTGTGTATAAATGACTACGTTCGGCATGTTTTATCTTCCTTTACATTTTATTGATGTGTATACTGTATTAAAGGGACGATTAAAAATCAAGCCAACCGCCTATATTTGAATGTTTCAAGTTTTTTTGGATTTTGTGTAAACAATTTCCTCCACATTTCATCTGAGACGTTGCGGGCATTAGACAGTAACAAAAATATAGAGAAAAACAGGGTGATATTATGGAAGCAGTAGAACTGAGCAGATTTTTAACTGCCATGACCTTAGCTGTGCATATTATCTTCGCGACTATCGGTGTGGGGATGCCGCTTATGTTCGCAATTGCTGAATTTCTTGGTGTTAAAAGAAATGACGCAAAATATATTACATTAGCTAAGAGATGGGCCAAAGGTTATGCGGTAACTGTTGCGGTAGGGGTTGTAACAGGTACGATTATCGAGTTGCAGCTGTCATTGCTTTGGCCACAATTTATGAAGATTGCAGGACACGTGATTGCCTTGCCATTATTCATGGAAGTCTTCGCATTCTTCTTTGAAGCAATTTTCCTTAGTATTTATTTCTACACTTGGGAACGATTCAAAAACAAATGGACACATTTGATTATGAGTATTCCAGTGGTATTAGGCGGTACATTATCTGCCTTCTTCATCACATCAGTGAACTCATTTATGAATACGCCTGAAGGTTTCCAATTGAAAAACGGCAAAATGATTCATGTTGATCCAGTAGCAGCAATGTTCAACTCATCATTTGGTGTCAGAGCCTTCCACGTAATTACTACAGCAATTATGACAATGGCCTTTATTTTAGCGGCGATTGCAGCATTTAAATTATTGAAAAATAAATTTGAAAAAGACAGAGAATATCATAAGAAAGCATTGAAAATGACTATGATTGTCGGTTTAGTCTTTACACTAGGTTCTATGCTTGCTGGAGACTTATCAGCGAAGTTCTTACACAATGAACAACCTGAAAAATTAGCAGCATATGAATGGCATTATGATACTGAAAAACGTGCAGACTTAGTTCTGTTTGGTGTACTAGATGAGAAAAATCAAGAAGTGCATGGTGCGATTAAAATCCCAGCATTACTCAGCTTCTTATCTGACAACAATATCAATACAGAAGTTGAAGGATTAAATGAATTCCCTAAAAATGAACAGCCGCCGTTAATTGTCCATTACTTCTTTGACTTAATGGTGACAAGCGGTATCTTCTGTTTCGTTGTTTCAGGTATTTACGTCTTAACACGACTAGTTAAGAAATGGCGTAAGTTCTCAACACACAAAATATTGCTGTATGGCATATTATTAACAGGTCCTGCAGCTATGCTTGCGATTGAGTTCGGCTGGTTCTTAACAGAAATGGGCCGTCAACCTTGGATTTTAAGAGGTTACATGAGAGTGTCTGAAGCAGCTACACATGCAGGCGGTTTACCAGGTGTTACCATCGCATTTGGTGTCATATACTTTATCATCTTATTCACTGCAGCATATGTATTAATCCGTATGTTCAAGAATAATCCGCCATATAAAGATGTGGAAAAATTAGAAGAGAGCCGAGGTGAAGCATCATGAGTATTACAGCATTTGGAATGATCGTTTTGTATCTGTTCTTATTCTTGTATATCGTTATTGCTTCAATTGACTTTGGTGCAGGTATCTTCATTTTACAATCGAAATTAAGAGGTACTGAAAGCACATTAGTACCGATTATCGGTCGTTATCTGAACCCGATTTGGGAAGTCACAAACGTATTCTTAGTATTCTTTACCGTAGGAATTGTCGGTTTCTTCCCAGATTTCGCGTACTATTATGGTTCGGTTCTGTTAGTGCCAGGATCTATCGCTTTAATCTTACTTACGATTCGTGGTAGTTTCTATGCATTCCAAAACTATGGACCAGATTCAAAATTCTCTTGGCTCGTCTTGCATAGTGTATCTGGGTTATTCATCCCGGCTGCATTAAGTATGGGACTTGTTATCTCAGAAGGCGGCTATATTCATAAAACAAGCTCAGGTACAGGTGTCGATTTAAATTGGTTAGATTTATTCTTTAGTCCATTTGCGTGGGCAGTTGTATTCTTAGCTTTAGTTTCAGTAATGTATATTTCATCAGGATTCCTTGCGTATTATGCACGCAAAGCAGAAAACATGAAAGCCTATAATATTATTCGTATGTGGTTTGTTTTCTGGGGTCCTCCGATGGCTTTAGTATCATTATTTACTTTCATCACATTACGCAGTCAAAACAAGCAACACTTTGATGTTGCGGTTAATCAATACTGGTGGTTATTCTTAATCAGTATATTATGCTTGTTAGCAGCTTGGATTTTATCTATAATGAAAAAATCACCTGGAACAGTATTTATGTTAGTTGTGATTCAAATGGCTACAGCCGTGACAGGTTATGGTTTAAGTAAATGGCCATACATCTTGTATCCATATATCAATGGAGACATTCACAAAACAGATGACCCGATGGCATGGGCCTTAACCATTGCGGCAGTCGTTGGATTATTGATGCTTGTTCCATCACTGATTTTCTTAATGAGATTATTCATCTTCAATAAAGATTATGTTGAAGGTAAGAATGATGAAGGTTATTATTAATATTAAGTCTAAGGTGAGGCGAGGCACAATCATAGGTTGTCTATGATTGAACAGAGCCTTGTCTCATCTTTATTTTTGCGGAGGTTGTAAGAGAAATGGAAAAAGAATTCGTTGTGATAGGGTTAGGTCGTTTCGGCGGCAGTATAGTCCGAGAATTAAATGCGTTAGGCATGGACGTGATGGCTATCGACTTAAGCGAAGCCCGCGTAAATGAATATAGTGAGATTGCGACACATGCGGTAGTCGCAGATACAACAGATGAAGCGGTAATGAAAAGTTTAGGGATTCGTAACTTTGATCAAGTCATTGTGGCGATTGGTGAAAATATTCAAACGAGTACTTTGACAACTCTGATTCTTAAGGAATTAGGCGTTAAGAAGGTTATTGCGAAAGCCCAAAACGATTACCATGCGAAGATTTTAAATAAAATCGGCGCTGACTTAGTTGTCCATCCTGAACGAGATATGGGACGTCGAATTGCGCATAATATTGCGAGTGCCAGTGTCTTGGATTACTTGGAACTTGCGGATGAATATTCAATTGTTGAAGCCAAAGCGAATGAACGTATTGCGGGTCAAACGATTGTAGATTTAGATATCCGTGCAAACTTCGGTATCAATATTATCGCGATTAAACGTGATAAAGATGTTATTATTTCTCCAGATCCGAATATGAATATTGAACTTGGCGATATCTTAATTATGATTGGACACGACAACGACTTAAATCGCTTCGAGAAAAAACTTGTCCACTAACACAACCTTATACAAACAAAAAGGGGCTGGGACATAAATACAGTCCAAA
>NZ_KV837085.1:0-10907 GCF_001838465.1 Staphylococcus sp. HMSC061G12 | reverse complement strand
TGGAGCGGGTGATGGGAATCGAACCCACAACATCAGCTTGGAAGGCTGAGGTTTTGCCATTAAACTACACCCGCATATATTCGTAAATTAATGAAATGTTGATGCGGCCGAGAGGACTTGAACCTCCACGGGATCTCTCCCACTAGGCCCTCAACCTAGCGCGTCTGCCATTCCGCCACGACCGCTTGGGTTTGATTTCATTAATCATTTATTTTAACAACGTACTCTATTGTAACACTCTCGTAATATCATGTCAATAACTTTTTAAAAGTTTTTAACAAAGCGTTAAAGTTCGTTTCAAATATTTAATGTCGTTTTTTTAGGACATGAACTATCATATAACATTCTCAGAGTTGAGTCAACACTAAAGTTCATATTTCCTTATTTTTATTTTAATCGTAGTAAAAACCGAGCATCCAAGGCATAACACCTTAGATACTCGGTATTGATTACTATAATTTCTTTTGTAGTTTTAACTTACCGTGACAATGACCACAAACCATCTTTCGTGTATTCACTTTTTTAATGCGCAAGAAAGATTTTTTGCATGATTGACATTGATATACATAGTTCGCCCGTTCTTCATAACTTTTAACAGCACTGCAAAATCTTGGTGCACCAACTTTTTGACTTAACTGCTTAAATTCTTTGTCTTTATGTTGGTAACCTCGTTTTTGCAGATGGAGATGATAATGACATAGTTCATGTTTGATAATATCAATAATAGCCGCTTCTCCAAACTGTTCATATTGTTTCGGATTGATTTCGATATTATGAGACTGCAACAAATATCTTCCGCCTGTTGTTCTTAACCTATTATTGAAATAAGCCTCGTGTTTGAATTCCCATCCAAATGATTGTCTGGAAATTTTCTCTGTAAGTTGTTGCAACTTCTCATTATCCATCCAGTTATTACTCATTAGGATTAATCATTGTCAATGAAACTTTATTTTTTACTGTATCTGTATCAAGTACCCAAACATCTACAATATCTCCTACATTGACAATATCCATTGGATTTTTCACGAAACGTTTCGCTAATTGAGATATATGCACTAAGCCATCTTGTTTAACACCGACATCTACAAATGCACCAAAGTCAACGACATTTCGAACAGTACCGCTCAATTTCATTCCTTTGGTTAAATCTTCTAAAGATAATACGTTGGATTTTAAAATCGGCGTTTCATATTCATCACGTGGATCTCGATTAGGTGCAATCAACGCAGCCACAATGTCTTCTAGAGTTGGTAGACCTACGTTTAATTGCTCAGCAGATTGTTTTAAGTCTAGTTTGTTCAATACCTCTTTAAGATGTGTTGTACCTAGATCTTCTGCACTCAAACCTTGTTGCTCTAATAATTGATATGCAATCGCATAACTTTCAGGGTGAATTGATGTATTATCTAACGGCTCTTTACCATTTACAATACGTAAGAATCCGATACTTTGTTCAAACGTTTTAGGGCCTAGACGTTTTACTTTGGCAATTTGTTTGTGATGGTTAATGACACCATTTTCTTCGCGATAATCAATAATGTTTTGTGCGATTTGCGGTGATAAACCTGAAACATGTTGCAATAATGAACGTGAAGCTGTATTCACATCTACACCAACTTGGTTAACGGCTGTTTCTACTACGAAATTCAAAGCATTTTCAAGTGCTTTTTGGTTAACATCATGTTGATATTGACCTACACCAATTGATTTTGGATCAATTTTTACTAACTCACTCAACGGATCTTGTACACGACGTCCTATGGAAACAGCACTTCTTTCTTCTACTTGGAAATCAGGAAATTCTGTTCTTGCGATTTCAGATGCAGAATAAACAGACGCACCCGCTTCGTTCACAATAATAAATTGAACATCTAAGGTATGTTTTTGAATTAAGTCAGCCACAAATTGTTCAGTTTCACGACTTGCCGTACCATTACCAATAGCTACTAATTTAACATCATAATCATTGATAAATTGTAAAAATGTTTTTTCTGCTTGCGCTGTTTTTGAAACTGGAGGATGCGGATACATCACACCTTTTGCAATAAACGTACCATACGGATTAATTACAGCCAATTTGCACCCTGTTCTAAATGCAGGGTCAACACCTAAAATTTGTTTTCCTTTCAATGGTGGTTGTAATAATAAATGTTTTAAGTTAACACTGAATACATCAATCGCATGATTCTCAGCTTTAGTCGTCAAATCAGTGCGAATTTCTCGCTCGATTGATGGCATAATCAAACGTTTCATACTATCTTTAATTGCCGCTTCAATATAAGTTGTACCTTCATGCTGACCTTTAATTTCTTGGCGTGCAATTTCTCTTTCTAATGAATCTGTATCCATTTCAATCTTCACTGATAATACTTTTTCTTTTTCGCCGCGATTCATCGCTAATATTCTATGGTTGGCTATTTTATGAATCGGCTCTGAAAATTCATAGTACATTTCATATGTCTTTTTCTCATCTTCTGCTTTTTTCTTTTTCTGACTTGTGATGAGTCCTCGTTTTTGTGTCTGTGTCAAAATTTTATTTCTGTATTTAGGATTATCAGAAACCCATTCTGCAATAATATCTTGTGCACCTGCTAACGCATCAGCAACTGATGTCACTTCTTCATTTAAAAATGCTTCTGCATAAGTTTTAGGTGATTGATCAATACTACTTTGCATCAACCATTTTGCTAAAGGCTCTAATCCTTTTCGTTTAGCTTCTGTTGCACGTGTTTTTTTCTTTTGTTTAAACGGTCTATATAAATCTTCCACACGTTGCAACTTCGTTTGTTTTAAAATATCCGCTTTTAACTGGTCATCTAATAAACCTTGTTGTTCTATGTTATGTAAAACTTCTTCTTTTCTCTTTTGAAGCTGTTCCATGTAATGATATTCGTCGGCAATCTTTTTAATTTCGACCTCATCTAGTCCACCTGTACGCTCTTTTCGATAACGTGCGATGAATGGAACTGTGTTATTTTCTTCTAGTAATGCTAGCACTTCAGTAATTTGTTTTTTTGAAAAGTGATGTTGTTTTTCAATTGAGTTGATTAATTCGTTATTCAATATCTGCACCTCAAATTCATTTTCTTGTTTCCATAGTATCATAAGAATAGAAAAAGACTGAAATACATAATGTATCTCAGCCCTTTCTAAAGATTGCGATTCTTTATTTTCGGCATTATTTCTTCGCCGCTTGTTGTAACTTTTTAATTGCATTACGTTGCAATCGTGAGACATGCATTTGACTTAAGCCAATGCGTTCACCTGTTTCTTTCTGACTTAACCCTTCAATGAAAGTACATTGAATAATTTCACGTTCACGATCAGATAAAATAGGTAAGATTCTTTCTAAAATCATTCGTTTCTCGGTTAAATCATAACCATCTTCTTGCTCACCCATAATATCAAGTAACGTGACCGTTGAACCATCCTTATCTGCCTCAATGGAATGGTCTACACTTAACGCATTGTAACTTTGTCCCATTTCCATCGCTTCTAATACTTCTTCTTCTGTAACTTCTAATCTATCTGCGATTTCGGCAATTGATGGCGAACGTTCAAGTTCATTTGTTAATTCATCAGTGGTCTTTTTAATTCTTGGACCAATTTCTTTGATACGTCTTGGAACATGAACGCTCCAAGTCTTATCTCTTAAGTATCTTTTAATTTCACCGATTACCGTAGGCACCAAGAAGGCTTCGAACTTTCTGCCAAAATTGATATCAAATCGATTTATGGCACCAATAAGTCCTACCATTCCTACTTGAACCAAGTCTTCATGGTGTGATTGTCCTTTTGAATATTTGAAAGCTAAAGATTCAATCAATTTTTGATAATGTCTGACAAGTTTGTCTTGGGCACTGGTATTTTCTTCATTCTGATGTTGTCTGATCCATTCGTTGATTTGTTGTGGTGAAATATCGTTAGTTGATTTCGACTCTTTCGCCATTATTGTGCACCTGCTCTTTTTTTATATACTTGATCATGCTTATCGTTACACCATTGTCCTTGTTTACTTTAACTTCATCCATCAATGACTCAATTAAGAATAAACCTAATCCGCCTTCTCTTAAGAAGTCTATATTTTCATTTTCACTGTATGGACCAAGTTCTTTTTTCTTCTCTTCGTAATCGAAGCTCTTGCCTTGGTCAGAAATAACAACTCTAATTTTATCATCGTAAATTTCAAAACATAAATAAATAGAGGGATCGATTTCTTCTTCTTTGTATGCATGTTTTACAGCATTTGTGACTGCTTCACTTACCGCAATTTTAGCATCTTCGATATCTTCATATGAAGCACCCGCACGTGAAAACACGCCCGATAATGTTAATCGGATTAAACTGACATATTCAGCTTGTGCCGGCAGCTTCATTTCAATTACATTCCGCTTCGCTTCCATGTCATTCTACCTCCGATCCTTCATTTACGTGCATCAAGTCGCTTAAACCTGTAATTTCGAATAAACGGCTGATACGTTCTGAAGCGCCGATAATATATAATTCTTTATCATTTTGATTTAATGCTTTCAATGTTCCTACAAATAAACCAAGTCCAGTGGAATCCATGTAACTTACATTCGTCAAGTTAACATATACGTCATGTGTACCCTCTTGTTTAATTGGTGTTAAAACTTGTTCCAATTCAGGTACAGTATAAACGTCTAGTTCTCCTCCGACTTTAATTTCATAATACCCATCATGTTCTTGTGTCTCTATATTCAAATTCATTCAGTGATACACTCCAGTCTGTTCATATTTCAAACACTAGTTTACCCATTTTGTTTAAAGGTTAATCATTTTTATTTAATTTACTCGCTTAATAATTAAGATTGTTAAGTCATCACGCTTGCCTGACTTTTGAATGCCAAGTAAATCTTCATACAATAACTGTACAATATCTTGCGGATGCAGATTTTTATACTTATGTATAAAATCTAATAAATAATCTGTCTCTATAAATTTACCGTTTTCATCCCTGATTTCAGTCACACCATCAGTAAAGATAATAATCAAATCATTTAAATGAATTTGAATTTCCTGCTGCTTGTAACGTTCTAATTGTCTAACGCCAAGTACACGTCCTTTGACAGAGATTTCTTCAAATCTGTCTTCGGCAGCTCTGAAAATATAACCTGGTTCATGACCTGCCGAACTGCAGTATAATAAATGATTCATTTCTTCATATAAGCCGTAGAACATTGTCACAAACATATCTTGGTTGACGTTTTTCTCAACTACACGATTCAGACGTTTTAAACCATCACTTGGTAATTGTGAATGCCCATATGAATCCATTCCGAATTTAATCATACTCATTGCGAGCGCTGCAGGAATACCTTTACCAATGACATCTGCTACCGCAAAACTCATCGTTCCATCTTTATGATCAATTAAATTAAAGTAGTCCCCACTTACTTTTTGTGCTGCAACAGAAATAACCCCAATTTGAATACTGTCGAATTGAGGTATCTCAGTTTGCAGCATCGTTTGTTGTAAACGTGAAGCTAAATCCATTTCTTTATCATGGTAATAGAGTTTATCTACCATTTCTTGATAATCTTGATAGCTATATCCGAAAATACTTGCGATAATTTTCAATAACTCAAATGTAGCGAAGACTTGTTCTTTAGTTAAGTTCATTTCTTTGGCACATTCTCTATGAATATCAAGTACATCTTCTGCATGGATATGTTTTTCTAAAATTTCTTGACCGAAGCCTTCAAATTGCTTAATAACCGTTTCCTTATTATAGGACTCTACATAAGACTTCATTAATTGCATATATCTTTTTTTGAAATTTTCCAATTGCGTTGTCCCTCTCTTTATACCAGTTTCGCCGTCTACCCAGTAACCACACATACTTATTTAAATCTTGTTTGATGAAATAAAAAGAGGTCGAAAGTCACATTTCAGCACCATAGTAAAATGCTGTATCACACTATGATAAAAATCGAGCAATAAGCAAAGTTGCTAAGCAGGCTGAAAATGTTGCTTCACCTCTTTTAAATCGTTCATTTGAATGAACTGGATTGTTCAGCATAAACTGATACAACCACTTCTCATTTAGTTGTTTACACATATGATTGAAATCGGTTCCTAATTTTTATGTGTCAAGCCTAAACTAATTCCAATCGCGTTATCAATTTCTTTCATCTTCTCATCTGAAAGATAAGTCAATTTCTCTTTCAAACGTTTTTTATCAACTGTTCTAATCTGTTCAAGTAATATAACAGAATCTTTGTCTAATTTGTATTTACTCTTTTCAATTTCAACATGTGTTGGAATTTTCGCCTTATTAATACGCCCAGTAATCGCGGCTACAATTACCGTCGGACTGTACTTATTGCCAGTGTCATTTTGTATAATTACAACAGGTCTAACTCCCCCTTGTTCAGAACCTTGCACTGGTGATAAATCAGCTAAATAAACATCGCCTCTCCTCATCATTCATCCTTATCAAATGTAAGATAAGATTCATTGCAATCACAGGCTTCACATTCCACTGAAAATGCCTCCGTTGCTAGGGAGAGATTCAAATCAGCCATTTGTGAATAGCCTTCTTTTAATGACTGTTCCAAACTATAGCTTCTATTCTGATTAAAAGTTGACATAGGTAAGACCTCCAAGAAATAAAGAACTTCTAAACTAATATTCAAATTAATCATAACAAATTTCAAAATTCATGACCATACTATTTTTGCAATTCGTTGACAATATCAAATTCTTTTTCTGGTTCGTAGATTCTTGGCACACGTCTACCGATACGACAAAGCACTTCATAATTGATAGTTTGTTGTTGATGTGCCAATGAAGTTAATGATTCAGGTCCTTGATGTTCGCGGTTCAATAACGTTGCTGTATCCCCAACTTCAAATGTGTCATCTTCTGGTAAAACCACCATCATTTGATCCATACAAACACGTCCGATAATTTCACAATGATGGCCATTGATTTCTACTGTTGCTCCTTGCATCATGCGTGGGAATCCATCTGCATAACCCACACCTAAAATAGCGATTTTCAATGCTCGGTCAGCAGTAAAGGTAGAACCATAGCTGACAGTATCCCCTAAGTTTAAACGTTTGATTTCCATAATTTCGGTTGCCCAGTAAGCGCTTGGATAAAGCACTGCATTTGTCACTTCTTCTACATATTCAGACGGGTAATAACCATATAACGAAATACCAGTACGCACCATATTACAAATAGGTGCTTCATGCAGAATTGTACCTGCAGAATTTTGAGAATGGACATAAGGAGGATGTGGTAATGTATTCACCCAATCTTCAAATAATTGGTATTGTTCATGTGTATGTGGTGAATCTTCATCTGCTTGCGCAAAATGAGTAAACACACCTTCAAAAACTAATTGATCATGTTGACTGATTGTATCAACGATTTTTTGATAATCCTCAAGTGTCTTAATACCTAGACGCCCCATGCCTGTATCAATTTTGACATGCAGCCATAAATCTTTTTTATTTTCAGGCTCAATCTGCTCTATTACCGCTTCCAACCATTGGTATGAAGGAACGGTTAAGGCAACACGATGTTGAATCGCTTTATTAATATCATTCGGCATAACGACACCTAATATTAAAATTTTGGCGTCTATCCCATGCATGCGCAATTCAATTGCTTCGTCTAATGTAGCGACCGCAAAAAATTCTGCACCGTGTTTTTCTAGATAATGTGCAACTTTCACACTGCCCAGTCCATATGCATTTGCTTTAATGACAGGCATTACTGTTTTGTTTGGTTGTAGTTTTCCTAGTACTTGGTAGTTTTTTAAAATCGCTTCTAAGTCTACCTTTAAATACGTAGGGCGATAAAATTTATTCGCCATAGCGTCATCTCCTTTAACCAAGTAAAATGTATTACTACTATAATACTTTCTGACTCATTTTATCAATACTCAATTTATTTTATATTTTTTCAAGCAATACTTGGCTTGTCGCATAATTTTTCGTGTGAGAGATACTGACATGAACTTTGAATCCTTCAAAGTGAATATAAGGACGACCTAATTCATCATTCTTACAATTAATATCATGGAAACTGATTTGTTTGCCGATGCCTGTACCTAACGCTTTACTGAACGCTTCTTTACATGCAAAACGTCCAGCTAAAAATTCTGCTTGTCGTTGTGGATGTGAAAATGAATGAAACTTGCCCAGTTCATCTTGACTCAATACTTTTTCTGGAAATCTCTTCTGACGTTCTAACATTGTTTTGATACGATCGATTTCAATCAAATCGATACCTATACCATAAATCACATTATTCACCCTCTTCTTCTTCTGACATCTCATTCTTATCATGAATATGTTTAATATCATACATGATTTGTTGGGCTGTTTCTTTATTTATCAACAATATCTCACTATCTCCGCCTGCTGTTGATAGTGTCAAAGTTGCTAATTTCCATTTACGCATCAGCCAACCTTCATTAATATCTATATTTTGAATTCTGAATAAAGGGATATATTTTAAACTTACAAAAATCATACCTTCTTGAACTAGAATTTGATTGGTTTCCAATAAATAACCATGTTGCTTATTTTTCAGCCAAGGATTAAGCAAGCATGTCCATATGAATACAAATAATACTAACACAATCGCAATAATCACAATCCACTTCAACGCACCTTTAGACAAGAGATGCAGCCAAAGATACTCTACAGTAATTAATGCTGCAAAGACTAAAACAATCAGTAATGTTTGGATTAAACCTGAAATCAATAACACTTTCTTTCCTTCTTGCGCCATTCTATGCATCGTCATCCTCCTCCACATACCATTGTTTTAGTTGCTCTGCTGCTTCATTGTCTATAAATCGTAAGCCTATGTCCATACTCCCTAGACCTTTTGCAGCTGAAAATGCAAAATCAGACAAACCTACGCGTTTCATAAACCAGTTCTGTGATTTATCAAACCCAAGTAACTTATCTTTTTTCGCGTAAAAATAACGCGTTCTCATTAATTGAGATTTTTTTACAGTTAAAGTTGTTCGATCTGTTTTAAATCCTGAGTAACGAACCGTAATAATACTGTTAATCAAGACTAAAAGACATGCAATTAGCGCTAGTGCTAAATACCACCATGACCAAAAATATGTACTTATAATACCAGCAATTAAAAGCATGCCCATCCCAATTTGCGCATGACGACGAATACCGCCAAATGGCAATCCTGTTTCAACTTCTTCAAACGCAATGGAAGGAACTAATTGCTCAATCATACGATAAGCTTTTTGTCGTTTTACAAAAGGCAAAATCATAATATCACCAGAAGCCGTTGTGGAACCTTCTGTCTGTTTTGCGTCACTTGTAATAATAAAATATACAGACGTATAACCGATAAAGCGACGTATAAATGATTGTTTTTCTACGACAGCTTGAATTCTGCGTGTAGCGACGTTAATGGTTTTCACATTCAACAAGCCATAACGGATATGCAACTGTTCATTCTTCTCACTTAATGTATAGCCATAGTACCGGACAAATTCTATAATAACACCGATAATATAAGCTAAAAATAAAGAGAGAATAATTAATCCTGCTACGACTAAATATGCAGCTTGTGCAATCCAATCAAATTGATGAAACAATTTATCCCAAGGGATAATTTCTTGGAAAGTACCTAAAAGAGGTCCTAAAGTAACTAAAGCAATTCCGATAGAACCACTGGATAACGCCATAAAGATTAATTCTTTCAACGAGAGTTTAAAAATTTGTGTAGATTGCTCCGTTGTCATTGTATGAGACGCTGGTTGTTCCTCTTCACTCGTTTCACCCATTAATTCATCTTCATAATCTTTTGTTGCTTGCTCTGATCTGACTGCTTGTTCTATTAAATTGAATTGATTTTTTGAGACAATTTGTAACTTGATACCATCACTAGGTGTTTTAATTTCCATGATAACACCACCGAAGATTCGATTGACGATATCTTGTGAGGAATCAAAGGCTTGTATTCTTTGAATATCCAACTCTTTACGTTTTTTATTAAACACACCTTTTGTCACAACGAAATGATGCCCTTCTATCCAATAGCGTGTAGAATACACTTCTAATGCATTATAGATAAAAGAAAATAAAAATATAGCTGTTAAAAAAGCTGGCCATATATACGATTTTACATCGGTAAAGTTAAAGTTGTTGATATTGAAAATAAAAATAACAATGACGACTATATTTTGCTTAATTGTAGTAATCAATCCTGTGAGATAAGACAACGGGTGCAACCTTTGTGGACTATACATCTGCATCTACCTCCTCAAGTCGGCGCATACAAACGGATTCTATAGATATTGCTTCATCTTCTGTCAATATCGGTAATGTGACAACATGACCTGCAGTAATAATAGAAAGTTTATAAAGTTTGAACGCTAATAAAATAGGGCCACTTTCTCTTTCTACATATTGTATTCTGTCATATTTAAGCACTTGTTGCTTTTGAAAGAAGAATCGTGACTCAATTGATACATAATGTTCTTGCAATAGATAAAAGCGATAGTTCCATATAATCCAAGGATGGATGATTTTATATAGGAAACTCATGGCCAATAAAATGATAAGCAGGTTTAGCACCCAAGGTGACCACGTAAAATGATGATACAAGAATACTAAGCCGCTAAAAACTAATATTTCTATTAAAAACTCAATGAAATAGCGGATGTAATAGTACCCTACTACGCGGCGTGGACTTTTTTTAGACATAAGGTCACTTCGCACCTTTCTATGTATTTTAGCTATCAGTCATATTTTAACAATGATTAACATTATTTTGTTAAAAATTTATAGATTTCTATAAATAGAAAACCGCTTCGAATTTCTTCGAAACGGTTTGAAATCATTGGGTATTCTTATTTTTGGGCTCTATAATAAATTCGGTTGATGAGA